>JAJYSL010000513.1 GCA_021793595.1 Acidobacteriota bacterium | reverse complement strand
TGCATCAGTGTCACTTCCACGACGCTGCCGCGGCGGGTCTTGCTGGCGTTGCTCTCGGTGAGGCGAGCGTTGCCGAGCCCGATCTGGCGAATCTTGTAAAGGGGTACCTGACGATCCGTGACCAGATAACGTGTCACAGCCGAGGCCATATTGTGGGAGGCTGCGATACCGGCCTGACCACGGAGCGGCGAATAACCCTGGACATCAATCAGAGATCCGCGCTGCCCTTGAAGCTGGCTAACCAACTGATCAAGCGCATCCTTCGAGTTTTTGCCGAGCGCGCTGTGACTGTTGCGGAAGCGAATCTCCACAGTTGTAACCGTCTGGTATTGATCCAGGTTGCTGACTGCCGTGCCGATGGCAGCGGTTTGGGTGCTGGCTTGCTGCGCCGTTTGCTGCGCCTGATTCGCTGTGTTGCCGGCCGCAGTCGCGTGCTGATCGGCTGCGTTCGCAGTGTCTTGCGCTTTGCTGATTCCAGCCTGAGCGCGGGAGTCGACATCCTTGATGTCCCGTGCGTTTTTGGCTGAGACCTGATCCAGCTCATTCAGGCGTTCTTTTACGGGATTCAGCTGCCGACCGACCCACTTTTTGCGGGCCATTGGGTTCAGATGTCCCCAGAATCCTTCATGGGATCGCGTTTCAAGGGGCGGCTGGCCGGTGCCAGTCATGGTAGCGTCGCCGGAGTTTGATGCAGTGGTCGAGGTTCCGGTTTGTACCTGGGCGTTGGAAGCTGAACTCTGGTTTGCAGACTGTGCCATGAGCGGAAATACGGTGCTGGCGGCGAGTACTACCGTTGCAATTCTAAGCAGATTGTTTGAATTGGACGTTTTCATCACTTTTTCCATAACCGTGCCGTGCTTACGGGCACTCGGTAATGCCATTCCTAAGTGCAAGCGCGGTGCCAAACGGAAGGTGCGTGGAAAAGGCAGTCGAAGAGTGGCCAACTTGTTGAATTATTAAGACACCGGCGGGCGCGCCTGGATGAGTGGGTAGAATTTACCGACCAGAGGTTGACTGGAATCGCGTAAAACCTGCTCGTAACCTGGCAAAAAGTACCGTTGCAAGGCAGGGTAACCGCCCGGGATTTGTATGCCGGTCCTGCCTGTTAGGGGCGGGTTCCAAGATCCACAATTCGCAGCGATGGAGGCTGCTGATTCCACATGGGGGAGACGTTGTCGAATACCAATCGAAAACCTTGACTCTTCCCCGGGGCAAGGGGGGCGACGCCGATGGGCTGGGTGTCCAAATAGGGATCGCGAGATCGGACGAGGCTGAGGGGTGCCTGCAGTATCTGGGGTGCATCTCCCATTGCATTGGAGAACGCGGCTTGAACGGTGACGGAGGCGATGCTGCGGTTGCCGCGATTCTGAATGGTGCCATCGACATAGGTAAGTTGATCCCCGGCAAAATTGCTGGCTTGGCTGACCTGCACATTCCCCAAAACCACGTATTTCGCATAAGGATTGACGGCATTGCCGCTGAAATTGGAAGGCGGACGGCCCAGCCAGAATGTCAGTCCGAGTCCAAAGCAGATCACAACCAGCGCAACAATCCATGGCATCCAGTTCCGTTCCGCCCCCTCCGCTGCACTATTGACTGCAGGGGAATCGACTGGGAAGAGAATGGGCTCGCGATGTGGGGCGGGAGTTTGAGATGGTCCCGATTCTGGGTCGTTCATGCGCCGATTGTAACTCGCCTGGAGGGTGGCGCAAGCGATACCGAAGCGGAAGCCAACAATGAAAAAACGAAAAAAATGATTTAAGCGCCGAATCTGTTTCGCCGAAACTCACGTCAAAGGTACAGCAATCTCGATTGAACGGATGCAGCCCCTGGGGAGTGACCTTCATTCTGGAAACAGGATCGGCAGGAGAAAACTATGTTGAGGCCCTTAAAGAAGCCAATTCGAGAACGCCCTGTCCGCCCGCAAGGGGACACGATGTATCGTGCGGCTGCGCTCGCGGCGGCGTTGATGGTGTTGGCGGCAGCGCCGTTTTTTTGATTTGGATGGAAACACTGCGCTGGCTTTGGTTCCGTGGATCCCAAATGGCAATTGCACGAACCTGCCGTCATGCTCATGCGTTGGGAAGAATGTTGCGAATTACAGAAAACTCGCGCGGCGAACAGTCCGGCGGAAATCATCTCCCTGCATAGAAACAGTGATGCACATTTCCTGCAGCCGGGATCGCATGCGTTCTCCGATGCGATCTCCCAGCGTTTCTTCTCGCATGGCCCGGGCAGCGGCATTGCCGGGCGTCGCGCGAGAGACATCTCGATCGGTTACGGAAGTTGACTGGGCCTGCAACAGCGCCGACGGCTGATTGGGATAGTTGGTGGTGATCAGCGTGGTTCGTTTGTCGTTGTAGCGGGTGTTTAGGATGTGCGCCACCGTATCCCAAACCCAGTCGGTCGGCTTGACCGCACCCAGTTCATCCAACAGCAGGACTTCGGCTTCAAACACGGGGCGAAGAATCTCTAATTCCGTGGTGGCGACTTGCGGGTTGTAGGAGTTTTGAATCTGCTTGAGCAGGTCGCGATAATCGCAGAAGATTCCGGTGGCGCCGCGTTGCTCGACCATCTCTCGCAGCAGGCCGACGGCGAGATGCGTTTTGCCGCAGCCGATGCTGCCGGTCAGCAGCAGACCCCGTCCGGCGGTCTCCAAGGGATAGCCGTCGGCAAAACGGCGGGTGGTCATCAAGGCCACGCCGAGGGATGGATCGGCACCGCGAAAGCCAGGGTCGAAGCTTTCCAGTGAGCAGTGGGTATAGCGCTGCGGGATGCGGGCTTTCTGCAGGCGGATCGTCGCCTTTTTCTCGATGCGACAGGAGCATTCAGCCGCGAATTGTTCCCCTCCGCGACGCACCATAGTGACGCCGATACCGCCGCAATGGGGGCAGGCGGCGGCGGGATTGTCGGTCAATTTTTCCATGTGGCGAGCGGTGTTTCTGATTGCTTTTTCAGTATCGCAGGCCAGCGCGCGGTTCAGGAGAATTCCTGGATTGCAGGCTGTGGGAATCTCGCATAAACTAGAGATTAGCGTTTTGAGAAAGGTTTTAGTCACCATGCCGAAGCAAGGAATTCATCCGAATTACGAAACCATCCGCGTGGTGTGCGCCTGCGGTCACAGTTTTGAGACCCGTTCGACCCATAAGGGCGACATCCACATGGAAATCTGCTCCAACTGCCACCCGTTTTTCACCGGCAAGCAGAAGATGATCGATACCGCCGGCCGCGTCGAGCGCTTCCGCCGCAAG
>JAJYSL010000512.1 GCA_021793595.1 Acidobacteriota bacterium | reverse complement strand
GTGTTTCGCAACTTCGACCTAAGCGTTAATATGGGCCAATTACGTTCCATCCAGATCTATGTGGTTGGCAATGCGCGGCAGCCGGGAAGCTATACGGTCAGCTCGCTCAGCACGCTGGTAAACGCGCTATTTTCCTCCGGCGGGCCTTCCGAGCAAGGATCGATGCGACGGATTGAATTGCGCCGCAATGGGAAAGTTGTGACCACCTTCGATCTGTACGATCTTTTGATCGATGGCGATAAATCTCACGATGCGCCGCTTTTACCGGGGGACGTCATCTATATTCCTCCTGTAGGGCCGCAAGTTGCCATCGCCGGCAGCGTCCATGTACCAGCGATTTATGAGTTAAAGGGAAAGGAAACGGCTGGGCAAGCAATCACATTGGCCGGCGGCCTGGCCACCATGGCGTCAACGCAGGACGCGCAACTGGACCGCACCAACAGCCAGGGAGCCCGTCAAACGATCCAGGTTGCATTGAACACAGCGGGAATGAAAACTCCTCTCCGCGACGGGGACATTCTACGGATTCCGGCGATAGTGCAGCAGTTTGAACGGACGGTGATTTTGCGGGGCAATGTTGCCAATCCAGGACGCTACCGCTGGACACCGGGAATGCGGATTTCAGACCTGATTCCGGACGAGGACTCACTGGAAACGCGTGGATACTGGCAGCGGAGAATCGCCCTTGGACTGCCGGCCCCGGAATATACGCCGTTGTTCTCGGCGTATCGCGCTAATCTGCCCAGTCCGTTCCGGGTAGGGAGTACCCAATCCAGAACGTCTCAGCAAAGCCAAAATGCCGGCAGTTACGTTACTGGCGCCTCCCTGGCGGGAACGCAGAACGAAGAATCGAATCAGCAGGCTCCGCTTACTCAACAGACGATGGCGCAGCCAGGACAGACTTCTTCCAATACTTACCAGGGAATGCAAACTTCCCAGGCAATGCAAACCTCTGAATCCAACTTGAGTGTGCAGAGTAGGAACGGCTATGGAATCAATCCCAATGCTTTGGAGAACAATGGGCTGGAACACAATAATCCGGAGTATTTGAGAAAGAATTCGGTTCCTCAGCTCCGCTATTATCCTCCAGGAGACCGGTTTTCCCAGGGCCAGTTTCCCATCAAGAATGAAATCCTTCGTACCGCTCCCAGCATTGATTGGAGTTACGCCGTCATTGAAAGAACGGACCCTCATACTCTGGCCACATCTCTGATACCGTTCGGCTTGGGTAAGGCTGTACTGGACCATGATCCGTCGCAGAATTTAGAGCTTGATCCGGGCGATGTCGTCACGATATTTTCTACCGCCGATATCCACGTTCCACAGGCGCAACAGGTGAAATATGTCAGCCTGCAGGGCGAGATCGTCCATGCCGGAATCTACAGTGTCAAACCCGGGGAGACATTGCGAGACATTGTCGAGCGTGCGGGAGGGCTGACCCCAAATGCGTATCTCTACGGCTCGGAGTTTTTACGGGAATCAACGCAACGTCTTCAACAGGCAAGACTGGATGAGTATGTCAATTCGCTCGAACGGGACATTCAGCTCTCAGCCTCGAATGCGAAGGGCTCGCTGGTCAACGCTACAGCTGCAGCGACATTGGGAACCAGCGTGCAAAGTCAGCAGCAACTTATTGCCACCTTGCGTAGGATGCGCGCGACCGGGCGCATAGTCCTGGATCTGACCCCCTATAGCCGCGGTGCCGATGCGTTGCCGAATCTGAAGTTGGAAGATGGCGACCAGTTTATCGTTCCTACGATGCCTGCCACAGTGAATGTGGTTGGAGCCGTCTACGACCAGAATTCCTTCCTCTACCGGCGCGGGGGGCACGTCCACGATTATCTGAAGATTGCCGGCGGCACGACGCGGAACGCCGATAAGCGTCACGAGTTTGTGATCCGTGCGGACGGTTCCGTCATCAGCAAGCAAACAGCGGGGGGGACCCTGTTTGCAGGCGAATTTGGCGGCAAGCTCGCCTATCCCGGAGACACCGTCGTGGTTCCAGACAATGTCAACAAAACCACATTGCTGCGCGGGTTGACCGATTGGTCGACGGTGTTCTCTCAGTTCGGACTGGGAGTCGCGGCACTCACGCTGTTCGGTTTGTAAGGCGCGACATGATGGCGATTTCGACAGACCCCAATCCGGAACCTGTTAGGACGGAGCGAACGGATTCCGCGGCAAGCTCGCGGATGGCTGCCTCCGATGTGGAAGATTCCGTGAACCTGCTGGATCTTGCGCTGGTTTTGGCAGCACGAAAATGGTTCATTCTTGGGTTTAGTTTCTCGGTCGCTGTGCTGACGGCAATTGTGGTTCTCATTATGCCGGTGACCTATACAGCGACAACCACGATGTTGCCTCCACAGCAGCAAGAAAGTTCTGCGATGGCGATGCTAGGCCAATTGGGTGGCCTCGCGTCGCTTGCTGGAGGGAGCGCCGCCGGTGCTCTGGGATTGAAGAATCCGGACGATCTTTATATAGGGCTGCTGCAAAGCGACCATGTCATGGATGGCATTGTCCAACGTTTTGGCCTGATGAATGTCTATAGAGCGAAGCGATTGAGCGATGCGCGCAAAACCTTGAAGTCGAATACCAGGATTCTGTCTGAAAAAAGTACTTTGATTAGCATCTCTGTTGAAGACCATGACGCGAAACGAGCAGCGGCGATGGCGAATGCCTACGTCGATGGATTGCACGATCTGATGTCGCATCTGGCCGTGACATCGGCCGCCCAGCGAAGAATGTTTTTTGAGCAGCAAGTAATGCAAGCGAAAGAAAAGTTGGCGGATGCGGAAGTTGCACTGGAAGAAACCGAGCGTAAAACCGGGATCATCCAGCCGCAAGGTCAAGCCCAGGCCGTCATCGCCACCATCATGCAACTGCGAGCTCAAATCTCCGCCAGCGAAGTCGAGTTGGGTGCGCTTCGCACTTCCGCGACAGACCAGAATCCTGAAGTCATCACCTTGCAATCTCAGATCGCTGCCTTGCGGGCACAGCTCGCGGATTTTGAAAAAGGCCATCCCCGATCCGCATCGATGGGAGGGAATGTTCTGACTCCAACCTCAGAAGTGCCGGCGGCCAGCCTGGAATATCTTCGCCGCATGAGAGATGTCCGCTACCAGGAAACCCTATTTGAATTCATGACCCGACAATACGAAATGGCCAAGGTTGACGAAGCCAAGCAGGGTCAGATAATTCAGGTGGTCGATCCAGCATTGGTTCCCGAGAGGCGCTCCTGGCCTCCGCGGACGCT
>JAJYSL010000081.1 GCA_021793595.1 Acidobacteriota bacterium | reverse complement strand
GCTGCGGTTCGTGCTCTTGCATTCAAGTGGATCAGGATCGCTTTTCGTTGCTGGAAAGATGCAGTCCCTTACGATGACGCCCGTTACATGCAGAGCCTGCGTCGGCGCGGCTCGCCGCTGATGGCCGTCCTTGCCAAACCAGTATTGCCATAAACCGGAGACCCAATGCTGATTCGCAAAACAATCCGCCTTCCCACTTGACTGGAACAACTCAGATGACTGCTAGACGGTGGTTCTCGTGAGACAACGCCCCGCGCAGGCATGCGTGCAGTGCAGGCCCTACTTGCCGCCTTTGCGGCCAAGTGCACCGCAGGAGAAATTTGCGGCATTGTTGGTGTCGCCAACCCCATTGTAGCGAGCGGACTGTGGATACGGGCAAACCGGCCTTGTTATCTCGACTGTGTTCTTGTCCATGCGCGTGGCGATAATCTTCTCCGGCGCAATTCCCTTCTCGACCCACAGTTCAAGTGAGGCAAGCGGATCCACTGTGTTCAGCCCTGGACCGCCACCGCAATGCGACATGCCAGGGACCATGAAGAGGCGATAGAACCTCTGCGTCTGTTCGGCGTTACTACTATGGGGCCTAGCCGCTCCTCTAGTTTGTGCGCCCATCACACTCCTGTAATAATTGATCGATTCCTGCGGTGCGACGAGCCAGTCTGCCCAGCCGTGATATACGAGGAGTTTGTGACCGTGCACCCGGAAGACATCGAGGTCGGCGCTGGTGGCGTTGAGCGGAACAGCCAACCTGGCATCGACCGCCGCGACATCACGGTTGAAGTCGAACGTTTTCCAGTCCCAGTCCGGCCCGAAGACCCATTTGAATACCGAGTCATACGGTGCATCCACGGTCCGCGATATCAGATACCGCCAACTGGACTCGCTGCCGCGCGGAAGTCCCGGATAGATGGAAGCCTGCGTAACGGGATTTATCGGCCCGTCATAAATTCCTCTCACCGCTTGCGACTGCGCGGCTGTAAGACAGTCGGGAGCGTCTCCGGCGTTGCACACTATGGAATTCGGGTCCCAGTGGCAGTTGGAAGGTGTGGAGAGAAAGTCGTCCGAAGCAACCGCCTTTTCCGAGGTGCAGGCCTGAAGCGCGGCGTGCGCGATAACCGCCAGCTTGTTCGCCGGAAGCTTTTTCGCAACCTCGAAGTTCCAAAGAATGTCCATGTGGAGACGGGTTCGATTATTTGCCGGCGCGCCCGCAACAATACCGTCGTAATCGTCCGGGAAACGCTGCGCTTCCATTAACCCCTGCTCGCCGCCCGTGGAACAACTGGCGAAGTATGAGCGCTCCGGATCGCGGCCATAATATGCGCGGACGGTCCGCTTCGCCGCCACCGTCATCTCATGCGTGGAGCGCCATCCCCAGTCGATCCATTTCTCCGGATGGCCAATGAGAGCATCGCCGTTTTCCGCAGTAGACGGAACGGTCCCCATATCAGTATTGGCAACCGCGAAGCCGCGGCGCAGCCCCTCCGCCAGCGCCCCATAGGAGATCCCTCCTGCATATCCGCCGTTGCCGGTCCCTTCATACCTGCCGTTCCAGCCGGAAATGGGCATCCACACCTCAATCCTGACGTTGGAATCGGGTGAAGGTTTCAATACCGCAGTAACGCGACAAAAAGCGGGAAGGCCATGGATCGGCGACGATCCATTCGGGGTGAAGGTCCCGGCAGGCACTAACTCAGTCGCGTCAATGGTTGCCTGAGGCAACGGCAGTGTCGCCAGACTCTCGCAGCTTCCGGCACAAGCAACGCGGCAAAACAACGTACTACAGAGCGCAAGGAGAAATAGTCGCTTCATGGGATCCTCCAATCGTCGATCCAACGCTGAGTTATGGAGTCTGCACTTTTGTTTCGCCAACTTCTGTCGACATCGACGGAGGTGCGTCCTGCGGGGCGCTGCCCCACTGCATATTCGGATGGTTCCCCATTTCGAGGACCAGGGTTCCACCATTTGCTATGGCGGAATCTGCAAACCAAGGTTTATCGAGCGGGCGTCCATTCAGCGTAGCGGACTGGATATATTTGTTTTGTGCCGAGGCGCCATGGGCAACGATAGAAAATACCTTGCCGTTGCCCATGTGGAGATCGGTCCGAGAGAAGATGGGGCTGCCAATCTCATAGACGGGGCTTCCCGGAGCCACGGGATAGAATCCCATCGCACTGAACACATACCAGGAGGAGGTTTCTCCGCCATCGTCATCCCCGGGGATTCCCATGGGGCCGTCACCATACCAGACATCCATCAGTTGCCGCACACGACGCTGCGTTTTCCATGGCTGGCCGGAAAAATCATAGAGATAGGGAATATGGAAACTCGGTTCGTCGCCCTGGGAGTAATTGCCCACCAAACCCGTTCCATCGGGAAACTGGTGCAGAAAATTGCCCTTCCATCCCGGCGAATTTCCCTCGCCATATTGCTCAACGAACAACCGGTCCAGCCTGGCGTTGAATTTATCGCGGCCTCCAAAGAGGTTGATCAATCCCGCAACATCATGCTGGACACTAAAAGTGTAGACCCACGAGTTTACTTCGGTGGTGTAGTCCCGTCCGCCGTTGCCACCACCCAGCTTTGGATCGAAATGCTCGACCCACTTCCCATCGGCGCTTTTGGGCGCCATGAAGTTAATGGCCGGGTTGAAAACATTTTGATAATTGTGCGCAAGATGCATGAAATAAGCGTAATCGTCCTGCTTGCCCAGCGCCTTGGCCAACTGCGCGACACACCAATCGTCATAGCTGTTCTCCAGAGTCACCGAAACGGCCTGCCGCCGCTCAAACGGGGTAACTTCCGGGACCGTTTCCTTTTCGCCCCACGCAAGCGCGGGGAAGAATCCCTTGTCGAAATAAACGCGATCCAGGCTGGTCAGCGGGCCAAGCGTCCATGGAATCATGGTCGCTTCCGTCGCATTCTTGCGCATCGCCGCGTAGGCTTCGTCGACATTAAAGTCGCGATGGCCTTTCATATATGTATCTAGGATCAATGCGGCTGCATGATGGCCCATCATTACCGGTTCCGATCCCTCCACGAACGGAAACGACGGGAGCCAGCCGCTCTGCTCATACATACGCAGATACGACTGAATCATGTCCTCCTGTTGCCGGGCGTCGAGCAAGAGTTGCAGCGGATGCATCGAACGATAGGTATCCCAGAGTCCGTCGTCGACATAAAAGTCATGTCCGTGCGATTCGTGGATCTTGTGATCGTATCCACTGTAGTAGCGGCCGTCTTCGGTAATATCGGTCATGCGGCTCAGCGAACGGTAGAGCGCGGTATAAAAGATGGTCCGCTGCCGCTCCGTCCCTCCGGTTACTTCAACCTGGCCAAGCGCCTTGTCCCAAACGACGCGCGCTTGTGCCTTCACCTGATCGAAGTTCCACGTAGGAATCTCGCGTTCAAGGTTTCGTCGGGCCTGGTCGATGCTGATGTAGGACATTCCCACTCGAATCTCGATCTTCTGTCCGGAAGCGGTGGCGAAGTCAGTCACAAATCCTAGATGGTTTCCGGATTGCTTTGGGGCGCTCGTGATTTCCGTGCCCTTCCATGTTCGATAGGAACGGAAAGGAACGGAAAATTCAGCGTAGAAGTATGCTCTCGTTTCCTCACCGGGAGCTGCATTTTTCTCACCTGGGCCGCCAACCCTGCCGACCTGCTTGCTCCCCTCGACCACCCTGTTTCCGACTACTGAGAATTGCGACTCTTGCCGGAGCCCCAGCATGAAGTGGGCATGTTGACAGGCTGGAAAAGTAAATCGATAGACTGCCGCTTCCCGCGTCGTAGTCATCTCCGCATTGATGCCCCAGGTCTGAAGGTTCGCCTGGTAATAATATGGCGTTGCAATCTCAAAGTCGTGATCGAAATCCGACGCGTAAGTCGCGGGATTCGAGTCAGCGCCACCCACCGATGCCATCAGAACTGCTGGACCAGCCGAGAATCCGTATATCTTGTCGGCAAGATAACGATCCATGATCCCTGGAGTCGTGATGGGTGCAACCATCGCCATTCCATGTGGGTATTGAACTACCGGCCGGGTTGAAGCATAAAGCAGCTGACCGATTGTTCCTATGTTCGGCGAAACATAGTCCACCGGTTGCCGGGCCGGTCGCGCCGCAGCGGAAAGGATACCGCCACTAATGAAAATCAGCAGAGCCACTGTGCATGCATTTCTCATTGTTTTTTCACCTTTGTACATCTGTGCCGAACCTGACCGGCGGTTCCTCTTCAGTCACGGGAGCGCATATTCCAGTTCCTTCGTTCCGCAGTGCGTTCGTGGCGTCCGGAATTTAGTCCTCCCGACGGACCAGTGCAGCCCGCTGGCTACGGAACTGCGGGATACAGCTTGACCGCTTTTGTTGTGATAACGAGGGTGGCTGGCTTGAGCCCCGGCGATACCGCTTGAATCGTCAACAGTCCCGGAGTTTTCGAGGCCTGCAGGATGGCTTGTGCAAGCCCATTGAAAAGGCTGCGCTGATCGCCTTTGTCGGATTCGTGACAGTTTGGGTCGCCATTCCCAACACCGATAAGCGCACCGTTTCCGGATACTTCAAATTGGATTAGATTGTCGCTCGTCGGTGCCAAGCGGCCTTCTTCATCGACAGCCTCTACTCGCACAATTGCAACGTCTTGCCCGTCGGCCCGTATCTCGCTGCGGTCTGTAGCTAGAAGGATCTGTGCCGGCGCACCGGTAGTTTCTCGCTTCGCCCGCATGATCTCTTTCCCATTTTTCGTACCACGCGCCTCAAGCACACCCGGCGTATAGTTCACCATCCACTCCAAGGTATAGTGTGGTTCCACCTTTTTGGATCCCAAGCTGTGTCCATTCAAAAACAGCTCCACGCTGTCAAGGTTCGACTCTACCTGGACCAGGATTGGGCTCCCTTCTTTTCCCGCCCAATTCCAGTGAGGGTAAAGGTGAAGCACGGGCTGACTGCTCCACCACGCCTTGTAATAGAAGAAGCTATCCTTTGGAAATCCGCATGTGTCCACGATGCCAAATTGCGAGCTGATACTTGGCCACGCGTAAGGGGAAGGCTCCCCGCGATAGTCGAAACCGGTCCAGGCAAAGCCGCCGGAAAGCCACGGTCTGGCGGCATAGAAATTCCACCACGCCCGCGGAAGATCGACCGAGGAACCAGGACGAAACTGATCGTAGGAACTTACCCAGTTTCTCTGCTTGTCTGTTACGTAAATCCCCCGCGTGCAGACCTCACTTGCCGTCTCAGTGCCGATCAAGGGCTGCTTCGGGTTCTGCCTTCGATAAGGGTCGATCTTGGAAAGATTGTAATTGAATCCCATCACGTCCAGAGAGTGAGCGAGATCGGTGTTGTAGTATCCGTTTACGGCTGCGGTGCACAGCCGGGTAGGATCGAGATCATGACTGCGCTGCTGCATCGCACGGATCACGCGTCCGGCTTCATCTTCGCGTGTGCGCCAGGCGTCATTGTCCTTGGCCCCCCGCATATACCATTCCTCATTGCCCATGGACCAGAGAAAGATCGAGGGGCTGTTTCGATAACGCTTGATCATCTTCTCGAGCTGTGCCATTGCTTCATCGCTGGATGACATGGTGCGCGTTTCACACAGCATGAGCATGCCGAGCCGGTCGCAGGCGTCGACATATTCCGGCGTTGGATTATTGTGTGATGTCCGGACGGCATTGCAACCCATCCCTTTTAATACTTCCACGCGAAATGACTGCAAGCGATCAGGGAGCGCCGCACCGACCCCTGCGTGGTCCTGATGATTGCAAGTTCCTTTGAGCGCTACTTTGTTGCCATTCAGGAGGAATCCCCGGTCAACGTCCCAGGTCAAGGTGCGGACGCCGAAGGAGACCTTATCGCGATCGCACACTTTGCCGTTTGCTTCAACTGTCGCTACGGCATGATACAGATTCGGTTCTTCCTGCGACCATATCGCGGGCTGGGTAAGCGAAGTCACGGCGCTGAAAGCCTGTCTGCCTTCTGGAGAGATTGCAGATGCAGGGGAATTGGCCGTTGCCACCGCCCTACCTGCCCCGTCGAAGACCTTCCAACCGACGCGGCATGTCACTGCCGCCGTTCCGGTGTTTTCAACCATGGTGCTCAGGTTCAAGGTGGCGTTCTTGTCCTGCACCTCTGGGCGAACCACCGTATCCCATTGTCCAAGGTGCAATACGTCAGTTTTGGTCAGCCACACATGACGATAAATTCCTGCGCCTTCATAGAACCAGCCATCTCCGAAAGAAGTGTCCATGCGCACGGTGATTGCGTTCTTCTCGCCATAGTTCAGGAAATCGGTAAGGTCGAAACGGAACGGAGTGTAGCCACAATCGTTCCGTCCGATGAAGGCCCCATTGCAGAAGACCAGTGCGCTGCGGAAGGCCCCGTCGAAGTCCAAATAAATGCGGCGGCCCGCGTCGCTTTCCGGAACATCGAACACGCGGCGATACCAGCCGACGCTGGTCTCAGGAAAGCGGCGTCCGAGCGGCTTATATCCGTGAGATTCAAGAGACTTGTCATCCGCGAATGGAAGCTCGACGGCCCAGTCGTGCGGCAGGTTGAGAGCGCGCCATCCAGAGTCGTCGTACTTCGGTTGGGCAAACTCAAAGGCCCCAGTCTTGGCAAAATCATCCTGTCTGCTGCCAAAACCGAGATCGCGGCTCGGATCGCTTCCATGCCCCAGAACGAATCGCCAATTGAAATCGAACAACAGGCGTTCACGGGGAGTCACATCGATCTCCGGAACGCCCAGAATCAAGCCGCCCTGCTCGGCATTGCCGATGGCCATGGCGAGCGCTTCCGCGCTGGCCAGCGGCGATCCGGGGATCAGACTGCCCGCGGAAACGAACAGAGCAGTGCGGAGAACATCGCGACGTGATAACTCAGACATGGTTCAACCTCGTAGGACTGAATTTGTAAAAGCTTCCAGTATTTCCAATGAAGACTCTCTCGATGACACGCGACGCCCATGGGAGCGTCCTCACCTTTCATGCAAGTCCGAGCTGCCACTTCAGCTTCTGTCAATATCGGGATGGGTTCGCTCGATCCAGTTGGCTGCGGCGATCATGCTCGCCGCACTGGCCTGGCGAACGGTGACCCACCTCAGTTCATTCCCGAATGCGGAATGAGATTTCTCGGGCGTGCAATTGACGGAATTCCAGCATGGACTTGAGACATCGCCTGTGCCTTGATCGGTAATGATTTCCCTCGCCGTGCGGACAATCGCTCCTCCATACCGCTGCCGATCCAACGGAACAACGTATTTGCTCCACCAATAGCAGCCAAACCCGTTTACATTGGAATCGAAAATATTCATCACCACCGTGCCAGACCCGTTGCCAGCCTGTTCCATATAGCCCTCTGGATACGTGCGCGTAAAGGCATCGGCCGCACGAATCGCGCGGGCGCGAAAGTCTCTGAATTGGGGGTCGACTTGGCTGAGGTCGCCGCCCTGTTTGGCCGCCTGGGAAAACATCACATACGCTGCGGTCATCATCATGTGCGTAGAGGTGAACAATTGATGCAGCAGGGTCGATTTTGCGTTCGGCGGCGGCGTCTTGTCGCCAAAGCCAAAGGTGGCTTCCTCTTCAAACAGATCTTTAGCGACGCCAAATTTCGTCCCGGTGATATTAAGCCGACCCGGACCCGTGCTGTGGAGGTAGTTTTCAACAAAGTTATAGTACTTCGATGCCAGTGCGAGACAATTTCCAGCCTTCTGAGGTTCAGAATCGTGCAGCGCATCGAACAGACCCAAAGCGCCAATGATCTGGGCCGAGATGTAGATGGAATAACGATCCTGATGATCGTAGTACATCAAGCCGCGCGAATTCCCTTGAAACTCTACTCCCCATCGCCTGTCCAGGTTGAGCAGGGTTTCATACGCGTAATTCAGAAACTCTTTTTTCCCGGTGTACTGAAATATCTGCAGATATAGATTCACGATCCATCCGGAATCATCCGACCAGATGCTGAAATGAGAAGGCGGCTTGCCGATCGGTCGGTGCGTGACCGTGTCCCATCCTGGCCAGGTTTCGCAAAGGGTCAGGTGATCCTTTCCGCTGTAGGTGTGTTTGATCCAATAGGAGAAGTCTTCGACGACCTTCAGATATGTTTTTTGATGCGTAGCTTGGTAGTTGATGATCGCGCTTTGAATGGCCTGTGCCCCCTGCCATCCGTTCTGGTCGGGAGTCAGTCCCTGGTCCTGGGGATTTCTCCAGAAATCCACTCCGGGAGGCTGGCAAGTGCTGTGCGCAATCATGTAGTTGAAGACGCTCTCCGCTGCGGTCGCCAATGGAACCTGGCCGGATGTTGTTTGTGAGGAGGCACTGCCGAAAGCTCCAACAAGAGCTTTCGCATCACACAGAGGCGGTCCAGACAGCAGGCTGCCGGCAGAAAGAAACATCGTGGTCCGAAGAATATCGCGACGTGAAAACTCAGACATGATTCAACCTCGTGGAATTGAATGTATGAAGTCTTGAAACATTTCTAACTCGCAAGTCTGTCGCAGAACAGTCCATCCCAATTTGCAAACAAACTTACATCCTCGTAAGCTTTCGATTTATCACTCCTCTGGGCAACCGGGGCCCCACTGCAAGGATCAATTTTCAGTGGATGATGGTCACGCTTCTTGGCCCAGGTGTATGCGCATGAAACCATGGTTGATATGCAAATAGAGCGGATGACAGTCGAACGAAAAAGACCTGCACTGCCCAAAGATTCGAGTCTTCCAATCGCACCACCGGTTTGCTCACGCGAGGTGCTCTGCACCGTAGTTCGCCCCAACGACTCGATTCTCGAACCCAGTGAGAACCCTCACATGATGCATGGCCGGTTGCAGTCACCATGACCGATGCCCCAGCCGCTATGGCCACGCTCTGGATAAACTCTCGACGTTTCATGCTGTGCTCCTCCGCTTGATAGCTTTGCTCGTCCCGCTCCCGTCAACGTCGGAATTCGAACAGCATGGACTGTGCCTGATCCAGATTTACGGTGATGCTATTGTCTTTTACCACCAGGGTCTGATCGCTCCAGGCGTCCCTCAACTTTGCAGCTTTCCAGTTTTCAGGAAGGATTAAGGTGGCGTGGCGAGTAGCGTCGGCGTCGTCGCGCAGACCTTCTTCCAGATTTGCGGCCAGCAGGCGAATGCCGCCATCGGCAGTCGCCCAGGCGCAGACACTCATCGTCTGATTCATGTCTATCCTTTTCGCGTGCAGAACATTCGGAGTGGCCAACAAAGCATTCAGCGCGCCTGCCGTCAAGGCATAAGACCCTGCGCTGCCTCCCCAAATGTCCCGCAGGCTACCTCCGCCCCGACCTGTGGGATCTCCCCTGCCGGTGATATCGGGGGGATCCCACATGATGACCCGCTTCCCGGCGGTAGTATTCAGTGTCAGCACTGGGCTGCCTTCGACCGAATAGACGACGCGCGCTTCTTTCGAAGCTGTATTCGACGTCAGGCGATAGTAGGTGGGAAAGCTCTCAGACACGTTTTCCGCAAGCGCCGGAGAACCGTTCCCCAAGGTCGCCCGACATACTTTAGGTTGCACTTCACTGGCTTCACTTGAACTGAGACCGCCAAGTTTTTCCAGTACGGGGTCAATGCCGCCAGCCGGGCTGCCAAAGATCGCGACCGGATGTCCCCTCTTGATCAATTGAGCAATGTAGGTGGTGTGCTGCGGAGCCAGATGAGAAGGAGTCTGCAAGATGAAGAGATCGGAGTTCACCTTCGGGAGCCATTCAAGACGCGTGGCGGAAAGTACCGGCACGGGCCACTTCATGACGCTGCCCGCCTGCTCGTCGATCCACTCCTTAATGTCGTGATCAGGTGTGGCATGATCGGCTTGCCACTGCATGGCCTCTCGAGAGTACACAAGTGTCGGCCCGAATATCTCCAGGGTCTGGCTTGCATCCCGAACCGCCTCGTTGATGTTTGCTGTAAGGAAGTTGACATCCTCCCTGCTGAGCAGACGTTCTCCTTGATTGCCCCATGAAATGTACGAGCCAGCTGGGAGTTTCAGGCCCGTCGGAGTTTTCACAGCCGCGTGCGCATAGGCCCAGACCTCCCAGCGCAAGCGCTCCGGTACAGTGTGGATCACATCCCAGGACTCCCATGCGTCGGAAGATTCGATCAACGGATAATGGCGGACCTTGGTGTCCGCAAGAATGGCGGCATGCATCAATAAATAAGCGAGTTGATAGGTATAACCATTGAGTGGCGCATTCCAGAAAGTCTCTTCCCGAACCCCTACCTCATTCCAGGCGCCCGCCCAACTCTGGTCGACAAAGATGTCCAGATATCCCTCTTTTGCGATGGCCTCCAGATCGCAGAGATTGTTGCGCCAATCGCCGATGGCGGTGGCTCCGTTCGAGTACATCATCACCAGCGCTCTTGGATTGGCCGTCTTGGTTTCACGCAGAAGGGCCGCGACTGCGGCGGTGGCGTCCCGGATAGATTCCGGCGAAGGGGCAACTCGCCCCAGTGGGCCGAGGTGCGAATAGGGGACCGGCATGCCGAAGGAGTCGCGGAGCATAATGGCATCCAGTCCGATTGCTTTTGAGAGGCTGCCCCATTGGTGTCCATAGGCGAGGTAGACTGGCGTGCCTTCGGGAATTCCCTGCGGCCACGCTCCCAACGAACTCGGATCGGCATGCAACTTCGCGGCCGGGTCAAAGTAGCTCCAGTTTTCCGGCCAGTTATGCGTGCTGGTAAATGCCTCAGGGTGGCGGCGGATCCATGCCGGAACTTCGCCGTAGGCGTCCTTCCAGGCGTAATTCAGAATTCCAACCTTAAACTCCGGAACGCCTCGGTGCTCACCTTCCTCGCGCAGAACGGACACAAGCTGCTTGAGACTGCTGTAAGTCCAGGGATCATAACCTCGGCGCTCTACCATGAGCGGCTGGGCGAAGCGCTGCTTCCACTCCTTCTTGCGCTCCTCCGTCGTGCCGGTCAGCGGGCCCTTCTCTTCCACCCACTTCTGTTGACCTGTTCCCTGGGCTAGATCGATACGCTGGCTCAGATCGCCGGACCAGCCCATGACACAGGCGACTGTCCATCCCACATTGAGCACGACGCCGCGATACCCTTCAACCGCCTCGTACAGTGGCAAATACCTGTCCCAAAATTCCTTCGCCGATCCTGAAATGTCCTTCAACTGAAACCAGTACAAATCGATTTCCAGCCATCGATCGCCTGGTACCGCATCGATTTGGGATCGTCTTGCGGTTTCGGAAACAGTGTGCTCGATCAGCCCCTCACCGCTCAAACCCCGACTGGCAAGACCAGCCATTGTTCCCACTATCAATTCGCGTCGATTCATGTTTTTCCCTCGGGAATTACAACCCCGCATAATCGCCCGTCCAAATCATCCGGCACTGTTCAGCCCGATCTCTACGCTGCCGGTGGAGTTGTTGGTGATGTGTTCCTGTCCCGTGAAGATGTTGCCACTGATAACCGCCTGGCGAACTCCCACGCCGATCGTCACCTGGCACCCTTCTTGTTGAAATTCGCAGCTGTTTACGAGTAGCTTTTTCGATTCGGCCTGGATGGCGCAGGAAGCCGCATCCCATTCCACGAAGGTACAGCCATCAAAGCCAACTGTTCCGCTGCCTGCGAGATTTGCAATACGACGAGCAGGCCCCCAGAACGAACAGTTGTTAAATCGCACAGGCCCCTTATTTGTTTCCGCCACCACCACCTGGGTCGGATCAGTTTCCACGGGATGAGACAAAATATTCAGCGATACAAATTCTCCGTTGGTGATCAGTAGGCCCGGAGCGATCAATTGATCCACTGCAGCAGGATGGTTTGCACCGTGTGGGACCCTCTTTTCCATCCACGCTTGCGATTGGTCCACCCGCACGGCCTCACAGGAACCATCCGCCCCAATGCCAAGAAAATTGCCGTTGCAGGCGCCGGTTTCCCCCTCGATAAATCGGTACCCGATGTGATAGCCGTAGGAAAATGTATTGAAGACATATTCCCAGTCGGACCGGCCGAAGACAAAAGATTCCCCGTGACAGTACATGAACTCCCGGATCGGCTGGTTGTGGCACCACCAGGGATTGAAGTGGACATTCTCAATACGGCCAATGTCGTAAACGCGATCGAGGTATATGCCCATGCGCAAGGGCTGGCCAGTGACATTTCGAATGAGGTGCCGTTGCGTCTGGTCTGCGTTGATGCCCTGCCAGGGATTCAGGATCTCAACGTTTTCAACCGTGATGTTGTCGCCCTTCATGCGAATCGTCCAGGGGTAGGGCACCGGTGTCTTGTCGCGGTTCTGGTGTGGATACCAGATGGTGAGGCCTCGCAGAGCGGCATTGCTGCCCATGGTGATCAACGCATTGCCATCTTCTTTGCCCCTTTGCGCCACTGCCAGGAGAGTGGTGCTGAGGCCCGCCGTGGCCGGTATGCCAACGACCGGAGGATCGGGTAGCGTCAAACCGCTTGCGGGCGGTCCCTTGGTTGCGGGCGGTGATGCGACTGCTCGACCGTTGCCCTGGAGCCCGGGTTGCCTGGCATGCGATATTGGCCCGCGTGAGATTCCCTCCAGTACTACTTCCTCGGGGATTACCAGCGAACTGCGAAGCAAGTATTTCCCCGCTGGCAAAGTGACGATTCCGCCGCCCTGCCTGCTCGCATGATCCAGCGCTTTTTGAATCGCATCCGTGTCATCGTGTGCGCCGTCTCCAACGGCCCCGAAGGACTGGGCATTGAATTGATAGCGGCGAACTTCTTGCGCGGCCGCGTACGCCGGTGTGTCGTGCAGCATCCCAACGGCGCCGGCCAGCATCGCGGTACGTAAAAAACCTCGCCGCCCATAGATATGGTCTGGTATCACGTTTAATCCACTCATAGATGTTCGCCTTTCCCTTCGCGATTTTCTACCAACGTGAAGCGTCATTGTTGACTTCGTTTACTCAGAGATCCCGAAATACTACTGCTGGGCAGAAACCGTTGCAGCAGGTATCCTCAGGCAAAGCCGGAGGATTTACGGTTGCGGTCTGACGCGAGTTACCCGACGAAAATAAAACCGGAACATACCCCCGACTCGCTTGCCATCAAAGCTCAAGGCCGCCAAAGATCCTTTAGAACTAAGGGATCCTCGCGAGCAGCCGGGTTGATAAGGATCGCGGGCTCAGCCATGAGCATCTCGGCCAGCGCTTCTGGATGCTCGATCTTCTGCTTCCATACCAGGTCGAATTGAAACTCCATCGCGCCATGGCTGTCGGCGGCAAAGTTCGTGTCCCAGAAATTCGTGAAGATCAGTGCGGAAATCATGTCCGTGTCACCCGGGTTGCGTGTGTCATGCTTCAACTCGTAAGGGCCGCCGATGGTCACCAACGGGGCGTCGCGCGTAACCCAGAGCCAATCGCCCGCAGGTGTCTTGAAATCGGCCCAACCGTCGGTCGCAAAGAAGGCACGGCAGGTATCGCCGAGCTGATCGAGAAACGGGACGAACGGAGTGCCGCCACAACTGAGCACGGGTATCTTTCCACCTGCAGGCAACTGGAAGTTCAGATAAAGGTTCTCGGGGTCTGTGGAGGAAGTGCGGTACAACTGAACGGTGAGCCGCGCACGAGGCTCCCCGTTCCATAGTTCCAGGCGCCGGATAAAGTACTTGAGCCGCGGATGCTGCAGGGTCTGCGTGTAGATGACCGTAAATGGCGTCTTTTCCACCTGAGCAGGGGCACCGGCGACCGCGGGCAACTGGCTCAGGGCCTTCCGGGTTTGTTCCGCGGCCTTCCCGGCCTTCCCGTCGATCCGATGGCCGAGAAGCTGTCCCAGATGGCGCCGGGACGTGTGCGCTTCAATGGCCAGGAAGTCGCCAAAGCCGGACAGGAACAACGGCTGCTTCATGCCCGGCCAGACTGCCGACCTGGGCCAGCCGTGTTCGTCAACCTCGACCTGTGCCTGCGTGGGTGGGGTCGAGGGCTCGCTGGCTTCCGAGCCAGCAAACTCATACCGCAGAAATGAGTTCGGAGCCATATCCTGCACCCAGAACCTGACAACAACCGATTCCTTCGGCGGCGTGGCATCCGGAGGCACCGGCAACTGCGTGGGAAGAATGCGGTCCGAGGTCTTGTCGAAGTAAACGAACACCGGTGTCTTCCCGGTCATCAGAGAGCGGAACTCCTGGCGTACAGAACGCTTTGGAAAGTTTACCCAGCCGGTCATGGGGTATGGCGTGGGATTGCCGACGTAGAGCCCCTCAGGCTCATTGTCGAGCCGCGTGCGCATACGCGACCCAAGCAGCAACTGGGCTTCGCCCATCGCCCGATATGCGTACAGGGCTTTCTGAGCCTCCTGTCCAAGCGTTTCGTAGCTGCCGGGCAACAGAATACTGTCGGCCGAATCGTAGGTATGCTCATCGAAGAGAACTAGGTCCCGGAGGATAGGATCTTCCGCCGCCACAAGGGCTGGGCCATATGCTCCCCAGGCGGCAGAGCGCGCGGCCCGCAGGTAGCGCTTTGCCAGCCGGCTGGCCGCCAGCTCGCGCGGTATCGATGCACCGCCGTTGGCCCACCAGTCGGTCCACTCACCCTCGTGAACCGGAAGCCGTTCGCCGTAGGTTTGTTCAAACTCGAGAACGGCCTGCGTGGCGCCGGTGAATCGCAGCGTCGGCTTCAACTCCAGGCGATTCCAGGTTGCAATAAATTCGGCGAGTGCGGGAAAAGGAGGATCGTTGTCCCATCGCCACTGGTTGGTCACCGAGGCGATAAGGCGCGGAAATTTATAACCGGCCGTCTCAATCCTGGTGAGGCGGTGAAGACATAAGCGGTGCGCTTCGCGAACCGACTTCTCATCGGAGGCAAATATTTCTCCGGGGCGCGGCGGGCGGGCGAAGGTATTCCCGGCACCTGCGCTGTCCCAGATCCGCCAGTTCGCCTGCCCCAACAGTCCGTAGCCTTCTCCATATTGCTGGGCGAGATAGACGAACATGCGCCGACCGTCGGGCAGCTTCCACCAGAAGGGATAGGGTGGCGGGAAGGGGTCATCACGGTCGCCGTTGATGCCGGTGAGCACGTGCGTGACTCCGCGATCCAGCAGTTTGAGAGCACCCGCGCGCGGAAAGCCGTTGACGTCGTCCTGAATGGCGAGGCGCGGCCGGACTTCGCGCCAAAGCTCCTCGGGAAGCCATGACACTGCCTTGGCCCACTCTTCCTCGCTCATGTATGGCGTGTTGTTGCATGGCAAAGCAGCGACATCGATCTGCCCATGGTGCACGGTCTTCAGGAACTCCGCACGCCGCTGGGGCGAAGCAGCGGTCCACCAGTCGAACACAGGGATGGTAGATTCCGCCGTCCAGCAGAAGCGCTCGCCGACGGGCAGCGAAGCGGTTCGCAAAGAAGCATCCAATGCCAGATCGATATAGCGTTTCTGCATCTCGCGCGCGACAGCGGGCTGGTCGGTATAGCCAATGTCGAGATGGGCCAAATGGCAGATATCAATCTGCTCAATGGAACTGGCCGGCGGTGCATCCGACGGCGAAGCCGCTAAAGGCTGCTCTGTTAAGGCGATCGCCAAACTGGAAAGTGCAGCGGATTGCAGAAAGGACCTACGAGTCATGCTGTTCATAGTTCGGTGATTCCTCCGATTTTGCAAAGCTTAAGTATCCTCAGGGGTCCCAGAAGACTAGTACCGAGACTAAGCTGCTCCTACTTCAATCTGCGATGGCAAGCAGTCCGGACTGCGCCTGATTCAGATATCCGGTTGTCCACGAATGCTCACCACTCTCCTTGGGCAAAACGATCCGCTGATTCAGGTCGCCAGGCCAATCCATGATGTACTCGACGATCCAGCCGACATTTCAAAATGACGCCACAATAACCATCCACGCCCTGATAAAGCGGTAAATAACGATCCCAGAATTCTTGCGCCGAGCTTGAAATTTGGTTTAGCCGGAACTAATAAAGATCGATCTCCAGCCACTGATCGCCAGGTATAGAGATCGCGGTCAGCTCCCGAGATCTCGGATGTTGGGCCGCATCCGTGTCTGAATTGCCTATCAGGTCCTGGCTGACAAAACCTGCAAAAACTCCCAGTATGAGTTCACGTCTGTTCATGTCCTTCGTCCTCTCATTCTCGAGACGTTACAAGAACTGGTAGCTCAGGCTCCCGTCGTGAGCAATTTGGATTGCGCCTGATCCAGGTTGAGCGCAACAGTGTTGTTATTGACATGCAGTTTGTCGCCGCCCCAGAGACTCTTCAGCGTGGTGGCTCGCCAGCTCTTCGGCAATACCAACACAGCGTGGCAAGAGGCATCACTGACGTCGCGCAGCCCCTCTTCGAGATTCGCGGCCAGTAGGCGGACCGTTCCTTCCGCTGTGCGCCAAGCGCAGATGCTCATGGTCTGGTTCATATCGATCTTTTGAGCATGGAGTGTTTTCGAAGTTGTCAGCAGAAAATTGAGCGCACCCGCTGTCAGAGCATAGGGAGCCGCACTGCCGCCCCACACCTCAACCAATGGCTCACAGCACACATAATGCCGGTAGCCAGCCTTTGGTTCCGTTTTGCCCCAGACGCCGATGCTGAAAAATGTCGGTGGATCCCATGTCAGAACCCGCCTCTTCCCACTGGTATTCAAGGTGAGCGCGGGACTGTCCTCGACCGAGTAAAGGACGTGGTCCTCCGCAGCATTCCGATTCACAGAGAGACGGGTCAAAGTAGGGAAGCTCGCCGGAAGGTCGCTGGCGTAATCCCGTGCTGAGCTACCCAGCTTTGCGGTGTGTATCTGCTCCAGTCGATCTACGTCCTTCACTCCCCTTAGACCGCCCAGCTTCTCGAGCTCCGGCGATATCCCCCCGACCGGTGAACCGAAGATCGCTACCGGCTGGCCGCTCTCAATGAGCTGGGCGATGAACTCCCGGTGCGCTTCGCTCAGATGCACCGGCGTTTGCAAGATGAACAAGTCGGAGCGGACCTCTGGCAGCCACTCCACGCGGGTGGCGGAAAGGATTGGCAGTGGCCACTTCATCACCGAGCCCGCCTGCTCATCAATCCATTCTTTAATGTCGTTATCCGGAGATGCGTGGTCCATCTGCCACTGCATCGTCTCTCGCGAATAGACGAGCGTCGGCCCGAAGATCTCCCTAGTTTGGCTTGCATCCCGCGCCGCCTCGTTGATGTTTGTTGCCAGAAAATGAACATCTTCCTGGCTCAACAAACGATCGCCGCGATTGACCATCGCAATATAAGTCCCCTCTGGAAGCTTCAGACCATTTGGCCTCTTAACACCCGCATGCAGATAGGCCCAGATCTCCCAGCGAAGGCGCTCGGGCACCGTGTGAAGTACATCCTCAGATTCCCAGGCATCAGGACATTCAATTAGCGGATAATGCCGAACTGTCGTATCAGCCAGAATGGCAGCATGCATCAGTAGATACGCCAACTGATAGGTGTAGCCAAGGCCAGGTTGATTCCAGAAATCTTTTTCTCGAACTCCGAGTTCATTCCAATCGCCTGCCCATGTCTGGTCGACAAAGATATCGAGGTAACCTTCCCGGGCGATGGCTTCGAGGTCGCAGCAGTTACAGCGCCAGTCGCCAATCGCACTGGCCGCGTTCGAATACATCATGAGGAGAGCATCGGGGTTGGCTAGCTTCGTCTCCCGCACCAGAGCGGCCACGCCATCGCTGAACCTTTGTGCAACCTCTGGCGATGGGGCTAACAGCCCATAGGGGCCCCTTCGCTCATAGGGCACCGGCATACCAAAGGAATCGCGTAACATCAGAGCGTCTATCCCAACCGCCTTCGAGAGACTGCCCCACTGTTTCGCAAACGCCTCATGCACCGGCATCCCCTCCGGAATCCCTTCCGGCAGGCCGCCAAGAGGAGCCGGATCCCGGTGGAGAGTCGCGCTGGGATCGAAAAACG
>JAJYSL010000080.1 GCA_021793595.1 Acidobacteriota bacterium | reverse complement strand
CCGACCGGATCCATTCGGTATTGAACGAGAACGTCCCCGATCCTGTTCTGGCCACAATTCTGGGGCCGACGAAAGTGGTTCCAAAAGAGTTTCCAGGAATGATTTTGCGGAACATCGATGTAGACCTATCGTCGCAAGGAATGGGGCAGATTGCAGTCCAGGTGATCACGGAGCATTCGGCCCCATTCCATGATTCCGTTGTTGCATACAGGAAGGGTGAACGTTGGATTGAAAGTTTCCATCGCATCGATATCCAGGCACGCCAACGCCCAAGTCGGCTGAAGAAGAATGGCGTGTATCTGATTACCGGCGGCCTTGGAGGTCTTGGCATGGTGATCGCGAATCAACTGGCGCGCGTGTGTCAGGCAAAGCTGATTCTGCTGGGACGGACACCCCTGCCACCGCGAAAGGAGTGGGAAACTATACCGGTAAAAAATCTCAACGAAACAACGAAACGGACAATATCACAACTGCTGAACATGGAATCCCTCGGCGCGGAAATCCTTACCGTCTGCGCGGATGTAACGAGTCCGGCAGAAGTGCGAAACTTCATTGAACAAGCACATGCAAGGTTTGGGAAGATCGACGGCGTCGTTCATGCCGCGGGGATTGCGGAGGATGGTCCTCTTCAAGCTAAAACGAAAGAGAGCGCGGCGCGCGTGCTCGCGGCAAAGGTCCAGGGCACACTTGTACTCGACGAAACCCTGCGAAATACATCTCTCGACTTCTTTGCCTTATTTTCCTCGGTAAGCTCGGTCATAGCTCCTGCGGGACAGGTGGACTATACGGCCGCCAACGCTTTTTTGGATGCCTTTGCAGCAAGTGAGAACCATGAATCTGTGCTGTCGATCAATTGGGGGCCGTGGCGCGACGTGGGTATGGCTGCGCGTGCCGATCGATCGCATCCGCTGCTTCATCGCCGACTGCTGGAGCGTCGCGATGAAGTGACCTACGCAAGTACGTTGAGCTATGACTCAGATTGGATACTTTCGGAGCACCTTATTCAGGGAGGGAAAGCTGTCTTTCCTGGCACCGGCTATCTTGAGATGGCAGCTGCAGCTCTAACCAGGGGATCGTTCCAACAGGGAATTGTCTTTGAAGACGTATTCTTCCTTTCTCCGATGTATGTGGATGTACACGGGACCAAGGAGGTGCAACTCCATCTGCAGCGTGACCATCAAGCGACGTATCGCTTTTCTATTTCATCAAGGGACTCGGGCTGGACAGAACATTCTTCCGGGCAGATATCCCGCTGCCGGCTGATTCCACCGGAAAATTGTGATATTGCCAGGATTCTGGATCGTTGCCAGCGCAGCACAATCACGTTTGATGATGAACATCGCACCCATCAAGAACACTTCTACCGATTCGGACCTAGATGGAAAAATGTTACACGCATCCACATCGGCGTCCAGGAAGCGCTCACAGAATTACAACTCCGGGACGAGTTTTTCGGCGATATGGCGGATTACCCTCTGCATCCAGCATTGTTTGACATTGCCGCTGGATCCGCACTCTACTTAATAGAAGACTATGGCCGGAGGGCATCTGTCTACATGCCTTTGTCTTACAGCCGCGCTACCATCTATAGGCCCCTACCTCCAAACATGTTTAGCCATATTCGTGCCAGGCAGACAAATCTAAGTGGCCAAGATGTGGCGACATTCGATATGACGTTTATGGACGATTCTGGCAGGATTCTGGCTGAAATAGAAGGATATTCCCTTCGATTGATTCAAGATCCAATGACGGCCATAAACAGCATGCGCCGGACGGATCCAGCCTATACTTCCGGTAATACTGTCCAGACAATTTCTCAGGAGATGACTATCTCGCCTAACGACGGCGGCGCGGCCTTCCTGCGTATTCTGTCTGCGGAGCTAGCTGCAGGAGTCATTGTTTCGCCGCAAGAACCAGCCCTGGAAAGAATCAATCCATCGCAAGTCGTTCATCCTGATGCTGTCCCACACGATACTTTGGAAGATGTTGAGGCAGTCCTTGAGAAATGGTGGAAGGACTTACTTGGGTTGAGTGAAGTTGGACTTGAAGATGATTTTTTTGACCTGGGCGGACAGTCCCTGATTGTTGCAAGGTTGTTTAGTAAGATCAAGAAAGCATACGGTGTTTCCCTAGGATTATCGGTGTTGTTTGAAGCACGAACGATCCGCCAGCTGGCCGCTTTAATCCGGTCCGCAAAGATGCCGACATACTCTCAACCTAAATCGTGGTCGCCGATCGTGCCAATCCAGCCCAAGGGCAAACGCCCGCCTCTTTATGTCATTTCTGGTCTTGGCGGAAATGTGATTAAGTTCAGCAGTATGGCCTTTTATTTAGGCGAAGATCAACCGGTATTTGGACTTTTGCCGCGTGGGATTGACGGAAAAGAGCCTTATTTCACTCAAGTAGAAGACCTTGCCTCATATTATGTGAAAGCAATTCGAAGTATGCAGCCCGAAGGACCATATCGATTGGTTGGATATTCTTTTGGAGGAGCCGTTGCATTTGAAGTTGCCCAACAAATGGTGGCCCATGGAGCGGAAGTCGGTCTTCTAGGAATGTTCGATACCATCGAGTGGCAGTACATGGAAAGGGTTGAGCACGCACTACACTCCCGGGATAGGTTGCAGATCTATAAGGAACAGCTACAGAAAGAACTTACCCAAGAAGACACACTGGGCGGGATTATGAAGAGAGTTGCGGCGAAGCGCGCGAGGCTTATCTATCGTCTTTATACTTCTCTAGGTCGCTCAGTTCCACAGGGTGTGGGAAACATAGAAGACATCAATGCTTTCGCGGGCTCTACATATCGTCCGAAGCTTTATCCCGGATCGGTCACCTTATTTCGTTCTACAATGCGCCAGCCACTCGATGGGGATGATCCTTATTTAGGGTGGGAAAGATTTGTCGCCGGTGGCATAGAAGTATGTCCTATCCATGCAACACATGAAACAATATTGCAGGAGCCGGCTGTCAAAGTGCTTTCAGAACGACTGCGTGAGTGTTTGAATCGAGAGCAGGTAGTTACTCGAGAAGTATTGTCGATTGTAGAGTAATGTGGGATCTGCTGCATGATGGCATGCGGAGATCCTTATTGATCAAACAGCACAGTCGGTCGCCATGTGCGATCTGGTAAATGGAGAAACGTCAGGTTAAGCTCGTATCTCTTCGCGCCTCGGGCTTAGCCGTGAAAGAGATCAGCGGTTTTTGGTCGCGAAAACGTTGGCGATAGGTTCTTTCCCCGTCCCAGCTTCGCCAGTGAGCAAAAGTATGTCCGGCCATGGTGCCTTTGGAGGCGAAGAAGCCGCCGAATCCCATCAATTGAGCGACGATGTACTGCTGCGAATGATGTTGCTAAATCGCGCAGGTTACAGAGGTTTAAGATTTCTTCCGGTTGAATCAGAGCTCACAGATTCGCTGTATGCTTTTATACGGCCGATTTTCTCAGGCGATGCCTGTCTAACTTGCACCGCGGAACTTGTTGACAATGCTGATGTACTTCTGAGCGTTCTCTGTGATCACGCCGGTGCGGCCTTCGCGGGCCGCCTTGGCATCGACCAGATCGCCGCCAACGCCTAACGCAAAGGCGCCTGCTGCGAGAAACTCCTCCGCCGTGGCCAGTGACACGCCTCCGGTGGGAATCATCTGAATCTGCGGCAATGGCCCCTGCAGGGCCTTCAGATACTTCGCGCCGCCCAGAGCGCTGCACGGAAATACTTTCACAACATCGGCACCCGCCTGCCACGCGGAAACGATCTCCGTGGGCGTCAACGCTCCGGGCATAATCGGCACACTATAGCGGCGACAAAGCTCAATGGTGCGCAGATCAAGGGCTGGACTGACAATGAATTGTGCTCCCGCAAGGATGCAGCTGCGAGCGGTTTCCGGATCGAGAACTGTGCCTGCGCCAAGCAGCAATTTCGCGCCATGGTGATTCGCCAACTGCTCAATGACGCGGATGGCTCCCGGCACCGTCATGGTGACTTCCAGAATGTTGACACCGCCCGCCATGATGGCGTCTGCAATGGTGATCGCCTCCTGCGCGGAGGAGGCACGAAGCACGGGAACCAGGCTTAGTTCGTGCATGTGCTGCATGATTTTCGTTTTGTGCATTAGAAGTCTCCTTGTTTGCGCAACGCGTTTGGGTCGATCGCGGTTATCGAATCACGCGCGCGCTGGTGCCCCGCATCAGTCGTTCCACTTCGTTGAAGGTTGCCATGGTGGTGTCGCCGGGCGTCGTCATCGCCAGCGCTCCGTGCGCACAGCCGCAATCTACCGCCCACTGCGGATCTTTTCCGCTCAACAGACCGTAGATCAATCCTGAAGCAAAGGAATCGCCGCCGCCGACGCGATCGAAAATCTCCAGGTCCGGCATCGGTCGCGCTTCATAAAACTCGCCACCGTAATAGCAGATCGCGCCCCAATCGTTGCGGGTCGCAGTTTTCGCATGGCGCAGCGTGGTACCGACTACGCGAAAATTCGGGTACTCAGCCACCGCGTGGTGAATCATGGCGCGAAACTGTGCTGTATCCAGGTCGGTGAGATTATCGTCGACACCTTTGATTTCAAATCCCAGCGCAGCGGTAAAGTCCTCTTCATTGCCCAGCATCACATCGACAAGACTGGCGAGCTCGCGATTCACTTCGCAAGCACGCTTTTTGCCGCCAATCGATTTCCAGAGCGAGTCGCGATAGTTCAGGTCATAGGAAATGATGGTGCCGTGGCGATGCGCGGCCTGCATGGCTTCGCGCGCCACCAGCGGCGCAGTTTCTGAAAGCGCACAGAAGATGCCGCCCGTATGGAACCATCGCGCCCCTTCACGGCCAAAAATCTCATCCCAATCGATCATTCCCGGCTTCAATTGCGAGGCGGCCGTGTGTCCGCGATCGGAGCAGCCGAGTGCCGCGCGCACGCCAAAACCTCGCTCGGTAAAATTCAACCCATTGCGAACCGTCCGGCCCACGCCATCATAGGGAACCCACAGTAAATGTGAAAGATCGACTCCGCCCTGCAGCATCAGATCCTCAATCAACCGGCCCACGGCATTGTCCGCCAGCGCGGTGACGACCGCGGTGCGCAGATTGAAGCAGCGTCGCAGGCCACGGGCCACGTTATACTCGCCGCCGCCTTCCCAGGCCCGAAAATTCCTCGTCGTGGCCACGCGCTCATCGCCTGGATCCAGGCGCAACATTACCTCGCCCAGGCTGACAAGGTCCCAGCGGCACGTCTCATGTGGCTTCAGGTCGAGTTGCTTGGCATCGTTCATTCCTGCATTTCCTTTCAATGTTTTCCGAGTTTCGCTCTCTGTCCGAGGTCCAGCTCCGTTGATTATTTGCAGTCTCCGGCGATTGGTCGGACTGCTCGCATGATAGTTGACGTTCAAATGAAAACGAAATCAGCCAGTCTCAGACAGGCTATTCGAGCCAGTCCAGCGCCCGTTCCCGCCGCAAATGTGAAAAACTCAAGGTAGATATGATTTCTGTCAGCAATGTAAGCATGCGCTATGGTTCGAAGATTTTGTTCGAAGATGTATCCACCACATTTACCGCAGGTCGCCGCTATGGCCTGACCGGTCCCAACGGAGCCGGCAAAACCACGTTTATGAAAGTCCTCAGCGGAGATCTCGAACCGCAGAAGGGTGTGGTGGTGCGCCCGAAAAAGCTGGGCGTCCTCCGTCAGGATCAGTATGCGTTCGATGCCTATCGAGTGATTGATACCGTCATTATGGGCAACAAGGGTCTGTGGGCGGCTTTGGAAGAGCGCGACCGTATCTACGAAAAGCATGAGCTGGACGACGACGATGGAATGCGTCTCGGCGAATTGGAAGGCATCATCGGCGAGGAAGACGGATATACGGCCGAGAGCGATGCCGCCATTCTTTTACAGGGGCTCGACATTCCGAATGAAGTTCATGAGCGCAAGATGGGCGAATTGCAAGGCGGCCAGAAAATGCGGATTTTGCTGGCGCAGGCATTGTTTGGCAACCCCCAGGCGCTGCTGCTGGATGAGCCGACGAACTATCTTGATCTCGACTCCATCCACTGGTTGGAGGACTTTTTAACTCATCGCGAAGGCACGCTGATCACGATTTCGCACGATCGCTATTTCCTGAACAATGTTTGCACACACATCGCGGACATTGATTATCAAACCATCATCACCTACACCGGCGGTTACGACGATATGGTGCTGGCCAAGACGCAAGTGCGGACGCGTCTGGAAGCGCAGAATGAGGAGCGCGAGAAGAAGATTGCCCAGCTGAATGAATTTATCGCGCGGTTTTCGGCCGGTACGCGATCCAGCCAGGTGACCTCTCGCAAAAAGGAAGTGGAGCGGCTGCAAACCAGCGAGTTGGCACGCTCGAATATCGCCCGTCCCTACATTCGCTTCGATCAACTGCGCCCGTCAGGCAAACATATTCTGGAAGCCGAAGGCGTTCGTAAAGCCTATGGCGACCATGTTGTTATTGATGGATTCAGCGCTTCGGTAACGCGCGGAGAGAAGATTTGCCTGATTGGCCGCAACGGCCAGGGGAAGACCACACTGGTGAAGGCGCTTCTGGCTCATGCTCCCAAGATGCATCACTTACCAGGAGGAAATCCCAGCAACGATATTGACAGCGGCAAGGTCAAGTGGGGCCACGAGGCGCAGATCGGCTACTTCGCGCAGGATCATACCTCCACTATCGAAAAGGGAACGACAGCCGCGGATTGGCTGCATCAGTTCGATCCGAAAGCAACCAAGGAAGATATTCGTGGCGTGCTGGGACAGATGCTGTTCAGCGGAGAAGAAGGCATGAAGCCGACCGAGGCGCTATCGGGCGGAGAAGCGGCCCGATTACTGTTCTGCCGCCTGATGATGCAGAAGCCGAACTTTCTGATATTCGATGAACCGACGAACCATCTTGATCTTGAAGCCATTAATGCATTGAACCAGGCGCTGCAAAAATATGAGGGAACAGTCTTGTTAGTGACCCACGATCAGGAATTGATCGACGAGGTAGCGACGCGCATCTGGAATTTTGAGGATCACAAGATTCAGGACTTCAAAGGGCCGTATGCGGAGTTTTTGCAGTCTCGCGTAGCTGTTTCGCGCTAGGTGCAAGCGGGCGGTATGTCGAAGGCCATAGCTTTCAACATACCTCCACTTTGAAAGGCTCCCAGGGGCAATGGAATCTATCGAATCTGCGCCGTTTCCATGGCTGCGCATTGTGTTGCATCATCCCCAGGATTCCCGCATCTAAAGGATTGCTGACCCTGGTTGCACGATACGTGACCCAACTATGTCGAAACTGATTGCACCGTTGGAACCTGCCGCCGAAGCCTTTGCTCCAGCAGAAGTGCTAGGGAGTAAATTTCTCAATACAGTGCCAACAAGCTTGATGGGAGGCGGCAAGGCGCCCCGCATGATTCGCCGCTTGCTGTTGGAGCGGCGGCGTGGGAATCCGAAGAAGCCGATCGGACCCTTTCGCACGGATACATCGGTCTACCGCACGCCCTCACTACAGGGACTGCGTGTCACCTGGATGGGTCATTCCACCCTGTTGCTTGAAATCGACGGAATGACGATCCTGACCGATCCGGTTTGGAGCGAGCGCGCTTCGTTTGTCTCGTTTGCGGGTCCGAAGCGCTTTTATCCTCCCACGCTGGCATTGAAAGACCTGCCCCCGCTCGATGCCGTGTTGGTCTCGCACGACCATTACGATCATCTGGATCGTCCCACCATCGAGCAACTTGCGGTACTGCAGAAACACGATCGTACGCGCTTCATCGCCTCAGTCGGCTGTCGAAGTCACTTGGAATCCTGGGGAATCGCGCCGCAGAAAATTACGGAATTGAACTGGGGACAATCCACCAGCCTCGGTTCGGACCGCAGAATTACGGCTACACCGGCGCGCCATTTTTCAGGGCGTAGTTTGTGGGGAAGAAACGAGACCTTGTGGTCTTCGTTTGTGATTCGCGGACCCAGGCACAACATTTTTTTCGGAGGAGATTCCGGAATGTTCCCGGGCTTTTGCGCCATAGGTGATGCCTACGGTCCATTCGATCTAACCATGTTGGAAATCGGCGCCTACGACGCGGATTGGCAGGATATTCACATGGGGCCCATCCATGCTGCGGAAGCGCACCTGGATTTGCGAGGGAAACTGTTGCTGCCGATTCATTGGGGTTTGTTCAATTTGGCGTTTCATCCCTGGCAGGAGCCAATTGAACGTTTGATGAACGTTGCCGCAGAGAAGAATATTTCGCTCTTTCTTCCGCCTCCTGGCGCGGCGCACGATGTCACCGGAGAAAATCTACAAACCTTCTGGTGGGAACTCTAAGAACACAAAACGTTTCTATTTTCACGTTTTTTTATCACGACGCAGCGGCAACGATTGGATAGTTTTTGTCCTCTTACTTGGAAGAGGTACAAACCATGGACGATCTTTCGGGAAAGAAAATCGCCATTCTCTCCACGGACGGGTTCGAACAGGTGGAATTGGCGGAGCCTAAAAAAGCATTGGAGCAAGCAGGCGCCAAAACTGAAGTGATCTCTCCCCATATCGGCGAAATCAAGGGATGGAAGTCGACCGATTGGGGCGACAAAGTGAAAGTCGACCGTGAACTGAAGGGGGCCAACGCCGACGACTACGACGCGCTATTGATTCCAGGAGGCGTCATGAATCCAGACAAATTGCGCATGGATCCAATCGCCGTCAACTTCGTGAAGAGATTTTTTGATTCCGGCAAACCGGTGGCCGCCATTTGTCACGGGCCGCAGATGTTGATTGAAGCGGGCGTCCTAAGAGGCCGCAAGTTGACATCGTGGCCGTCGCTGAAGACCGACCTGAAAAATGCCGGCGCAGAATGGACCGATCAGCAGGTGATAGTAGACAAAAATTTAACAACCAGCCGCAAGCCGGATGACCTGCCGGCATTCAATCGAACGATGATCGAACAGTTTTCTGGAGTCGAGATGATGGCCGGTAGACACGCTTAACAGCCAAATCCAAAGACGTTTTTGTAGGGATACAGGGAGTGCAGCGTACGTTTGGCACTCCCTGACTTTTTATTCCGGAAGCGGCTTTAACAGGATCGTGCGACCGGTACGCGCGGAGTCGCGAGCCGCGCTGAGAATCTGCATCACGATGATGTTCGTATCAAGCGCGGTTGGGTCTCCCTTCGGAATCAACTGTCCTCGCAAAACTGCAACCAGGTAGTGCAGCGAATCATCCTGCGGCGCAAGCAACGGCGGCGGTGTAAGCAGTGTTGACCGGCTCTGCCCTTCGTAGCGCACCCGCAGTTGATCCGGTCCCACCGTAACAGCCGACCCCTTGGCCCCATACAGCGCCATGTCTTTCACGTTGAATGACCAATCCCAGGAAGGCATCAGCACCGCCTGCATTTTTGGATAGCGCACGATAATGGTGGCATCGTCATCAACATGCGGATACAGATTTGGCTTATCCGTTTGCGCCACAGCCGTGACGCTGATGGGTATCTCGCCGTGCGTCAGCCATGTAACCAGGTCCGCGCCGTAGCAGCCAAAATCAAACAATGCGCCTGCGCCATTCTTTTGCGGGTCGGTGAGCCAGCTTAGAAATTCCGGTCCGACTCCAATTTCCTTCGGCCCCTGGTGCCCATCGCGGAAGATCACTTTGTGCAACTCGCCCAGCTTTCCCTGCTGCAATTGTTCATAGGCTCCGCGATTGCTGGAGTACCACGTAGTTTCGTAGTTCACCAGCACCTGGATGTGGTGTTCGCGCGCGGTTTTTCGAATTGCCAATGCATCGTCCAACGTCGTGGCCAGTGGCTTTTCGACCATAACGCTGATCCCGTGAGCGGCGGCAATCGCAATGACTTTGCGATGGTCGCTGATGGCTGTGTATACCAGCAGGGCCTGCGGATGCGTCTGCTGAATCATCGTATCGATGCTGGTAAAGAATAGCTTCGGGTCCAGGTGAAATTGATTGTTGTATTTTTCCGCGAGCGCCATATCGGGCTCTTCGATGCCAACCAGTTGAATTTCTGGATGACTTTTCAGCGCGGGCAGAAAGCCTGCGACATGCCCGTGCACCAGCCCGACAACGGCGACACGGATCGGTGCGGGCGGCTCTGGATTGTTCTGGGCCGTGGCTGGAAGGGTAGCTGCAGAAACTGCAAGCAGGATGAGAACAAAGCGGAGAATCGAGTGCCTGGGGAGTGGAAAATAGTTCATTGCGAAAAGAACCTCCAATTTCAGAAATGTTGATTGTAGGCTGTGCTATTTCAGCTTGGCTTCCAGCTCCGTCCATCGCAAATAGAGTTCGTCGACGCGCCCTTCGGCCTCGGCGACATCCGCCATAGCTTTCTCCAGGCGCGCAGCATCGGTGGCAATCGCGGAATCTTCCATGGTCTCGCGATGCGATTGCAGGCGCTGCTCCGCGTCGGCAATTTCCTGCTCGATGGTTGAATATTCCCGTGCTTCCAGGTACGACAGTTTTTTCTTGATCTGATTCGAAGATGTTTGTGATGTATGCTTCGTTGCGTTACCGGAAGTTTCCGTCGATCGGGGCGAAAGCTCAGAGCTTTTCTTCTGGCCGCGCTCATTCTTCCACGCGTTCCATTGCGAACAATCGGCGAACCGCTCCGCTCCGCCGCGTCCATCCATGCCTAACACGGTCGTCGAGACTCTATCCAGCATGAAGCGATCGTGAGTCACCAAAACCAGAGCTCCGCGAAATTCCAGCAAGCCTTCTTCCAGAATTTCCAGTGTGGGTATGTCCAGGTCGTTGGTCGGTTCATCCAGCAGCAGCAGGTCTGCTGGTTGCAGCATCAACTTGGCTATCAGCACCCGTGCCCGTTCGCCGCCAGATAGTCGCTCAACCGGCTGATTCAACTGTTCGCTGGTAAATAGGAATCGCTCCGCCCACGAGGCGACATGCTGCACGCGGTCCTGATAGATGACCGAATCGCTGTCCGGCGCGAGCGCCCGACGCAGGGTCAGGTTGGTGTCGAGCTGGCGATTCTGATCGAAGTAGACGATTCGCAAATTCTGCGCGCGACGAACTTCACCAGCATTCGGTTCCAGTTCTCCGCGCAGCAATCGCAGTAAGGTGGTTTTGCCGCTGCCATTCGGTCCAACCAGGCCCAGGCGCATGCCCGCGGTCAGGATGAAATTGAGCTTGTCAAACAAAACCTGCCCGCCCATCTTGCAGGAAACGTCTTCCAGTTCTACCAGTCGCTTGGTCTTTCTGTCGGTAGCGGAAAAATCGATGTTCGCGGTGGAGGTCTGGCTGCGCGAGCGCATGTCCGCCAGGTTTCCAATCATGCTGTTCGCGCTGTCGATTCGTGCTTTCGATTTCGTCGTGCGCGCCTTTGGGCCTCGACGCAGCCAATCAATTTCAATGCGTACGCGGTTCTCCAGTGCATCCTGCCGCTTGGTTTGGGCCAGCAGATATTCATCTTTCTTTTCCAGGAACTGACTGTAGTTCCCCTGAACGGTGAAGATGCCTTCCGCGTACATGCGATTCAGCTCCACCATGGTGCGCGCGACATTCTCAAGGAAATAGCGATCATGACTCACCACCACGTAGGCGAACGACGCGTTCAGCAGCAGTTTCTCCAGCCACTCAATTCCGGCCAGGTCCAGATGATTCGTGGGTTCATCCAGCAGCAGCACATCCGGTTGCTGCACCAGTGCTTCGGCAATGGCGAGCCGCTTACGCCATCCACCCGACAGGGTTGCCGCGCGCACATCGAAGTCTTCAAACCCGGCACGCCCTAAAGTTTCCGCCAGTCGCGCTGCGTGCTCGGATTGCGGTATGCGGATTCGCACGAGGGACTGTTGCAGCACCGAACGGATCGTGTCCTCGGCAGCAAATTCGGAATTTTGCGCAATGTATCCAACCCGCGCCAGCTTCCGGCGCGAAACTTCGCCGGAGTCAGGCTCAATATTCCCCGCAAGAATTTCAAGAAGCGTGGATTTACCGGAGCCGTTCGGACCGACGACGCCAATGCGGTCGCCTTCAGAAACTGTGAAGGCAATATTGTCGAACAGCGGCGTGGCACCGTACGCCTTGCGGAGAGATTGTCCGTTGAGAATTGGAGGCAAGCGTGGGGTACATCCTTTGATCTGCGGAGTGCGGACCGGCCGCCTGCCTTAAGGATAGCAGCCGTTGGCGTCAGAGCTTTTCGGCGAGCATTCGTTTGCCCCGTAGTTGCGGAGAGCGTTCAATCGCATGCTGCAGCGATTTCATCCCATGACTCTGGCAAGTTTTAGCGTACCCAAATCAAATAAATCGCCAAGCCGATACCGGCAGCGCTGAGAAGAAGCGCCAGAGTGACCGCAGTCTTCGATATGCGTCCGGCAATCCACTCGCCGCTACGTAACTGCTTTACCCGGCGAATATGTGTCATGACGGCGCTGATGTTGGCGATCACGCCCACAATCACGAGCGCAGTTCCAAGCCAGAGCGAAGGGCCGGTCGTTTGGGTCGACACTTGTGGCGGCCCCGAATTTCTGATGCTAAGCTCGCGCAGGAACAGTCCGAATCGCGCGACCACGAAACCGAACCCCATAAGGGCCAAGCCCGTACGTATCCATGCCAGAAAGGTTCGCTCCGCAGCGAAATAGACCCGCGGATCGCTTTGGCCGGGAGCGGCTTCGCTTTTGGGATTCGGTTCGGCGCTCATCTATTAGGCATCGATAAATGCAACTGACTTGATGCCCGCCAGTTCAAATCGCTTGCGACAGCGAATGTTCTGGCACGCAACCTGGTCTTCCCTCAGCACCATGTACGATTGCGCCTTGGCAAATCGCGCCCGGTCACGCTCGTCCGCGCGCGGGGGCAGGCTGTTCTTTTTGCGGCGAACCAGCCAGTTCAGCTGATACTCTGCCGCCTGGCGGCAATGCGGGCACGTCAGAGTATGGGGCCGCTGCTCTGGTTTTTCGTTGTAAAAATCGCGTTCTTCCATGGCAAGCCCTCCAGTTGTCAACCTCCAGTATGGCACCGCCGCCGGGGGACTGCGAACCTGCGGCGCAATTTTCCGGTAGATTTTGTAAAGTCGAGAGTTTCCATTCGGCGTACACTGCGCCTAAATGGTGTTTGGAGGAGCTTTATGCCCATGAATCCTATGGTGGACCCCAGTATGGTCACCACAGCACTTGAACTGCCGGGCTTTCGCATTGTTCGCAATTTTGGCGTCGTACGCGGCATCGTGGTGCGGTCCCGCTCCATTTTCGGAACCATTGGCGCGGGCTTGCAGACGCTGGCCGGCGGCAATATTTCGCTCTATTCCGACCTCTGCGAGAAAACCCGCGAGGACGCGTTCGAGTTGATGATGCAACACGCGGCACAACATGGCGCCAATGCCATCATCTGCGCCCGCTATGACGCCAACGACATTCAGCAGGGAGTGACAGAAGTGCTGGCGTACGGCACCGCTGTAACCGTGGAAAGGATTCCGTGATGGCTCGTGTCACCGGGGTTGGCGGAATATTTCTGGAGGCGCAAAGGCCCGATCTGCTGGCTGCGTGGTATCGGGAACATCTGGGCGTGACGCCGTCCCTCGATTCTGAGGTTAATTTCGAATGGCGTGAAAAAGACTCGCCCGAGACGATCGGGAAAACGGTATGGGCCCTCGTCGATCCCGAGGGCAATCGTGTGGTGTTGTGGGAACCGCCGTCGGCAAGGACCTAAGCCCGGAAGCCCACTCGATGGATTCTGCGGCTGCCGGCATACGCGTCAACTACGCCAAAGATCCATAGCGCCCCCGCCACAATGGCAAATGGAAGCATACCCAGGCCAAAGGTGAGTGCGCCAAGCAAGCCGCCGATGGCCCACAAAATCAACATAAGAGCCATAAGGACAATGCCGCGCAGAATTCGTCCGTCGTAGATTTGACCCAGTCCGCACAGAATGGCGGAAAGCAGCGCAGCCAGCAGCGGACTCTTCGATCGGGCTGTCGAAAGCTGAATCGGTGATGATGTCATGACTAAAACCCGTGCAATTTAAGATGCAGTTCTCGCCGGTCGCGCGGCGGGGAAATTCGCGTCTAGTTTTTCGCCGGATCGATGCTCGGATGGTAGCCCAGTTTGTAGTGCATCCAGGCGGCTTTTCCGAGAGCGATGCACATGCTTTCAACAGGCCGTGAGGCCCGCTCGCCTTGTCATTTCAGCGTGTCGGCGCAACCGGTGCAAGTCTAGATTGAAATCAGGTGAATTTCACCGAATATTCGCCATTTACACACGGCTGTTCGGTTCGTACTCTAGGCGAGCGTTGCTGGAAACAGAAACGCACCTCTTTCGCCTATTTTGATTCACACAACTTGAACTTGGAACGGAAGACGCAGCGCATTCGCGACAGATTCCGCTGAGAACCAGCCATTGGCTCGCACAGTTTTTATCGAGTGGATGGCATCGGTTTGGAGGATGGCGCGGCAGGCAAAAGTGTGCCTCATTTTCCGTTCCCCGCAGTCCGCGTCGCCCAAGGCGATCCGAACCGCATAGGGTGTATTGCAGTCCCGCGTCTCGCATGTTACGCGAGACGTGCTGCTGGCACTCGCGGGGAGTGCTGTGTCTTTTTGCCGCGGACTACGGCTGAACCACCTTGTTCCCCATGTCAGGGAACGCGCGGTGTCGTGTTTGCAGGGAGTAATGAATGCGTCCAAAAAAAGTGATTTTGTGTGTCGATGACAATGATCAGGCTTTGTCTGTCCGCAAGTTTGTGCTGGAGACCCGTGGGTATCGCGTGTTGACGGCGAAAAGCGCCGAGGAAGCGATTGAATTATACGATCGGGGCCGGGTCGACCTGGTTATCACTGACCTGGTGATGCCGCACTGCAACGGAAACGATCTGATTATGCAATTGAAGGAAATTGCACCCTGGGTTCCCGCGGTGCTGGTCAGCGGCAGCATCAAGCAATTTGATCCTACCAGCCGCGCGGATGCGTTCCTGCCCAAAGGCGCGTGCTCCCCGCAGGAATTGCTAGAGCGAGTTCGAGTGCTGCTGGTGCGGAAACGCGGCCCCAAAAAGATGACCGCTCCGCAGCCTGCGCAAGAACGGCAGGTCATTCGAGAGCAGGTTGTCGCATAGCGGATGCCAGGTATGCTCACAACTGGCCCTCCCTCCCCCCCCAAGCCGGTACAATGGGGAAGAATGCAGCCCGTTATTGTCGCCGAGAATCTCGGAAAAGTTTATCGCACAGGAAAAGTAGAAGTTCACGCACTGCGGTCGGTTTCATTTTCCGTGGCGGCGGGAGAGTTTGTGAGCATTGTCGGCCCTTCAGGAAGTGGAAAATCCACCCTGTTCTACACGCTTGGCGGGCTCACTCGTCCCACGACCGGCCGATTGTTGATCGATGGTGTCGATTTCGCTTCCTTGAGCGATGCGGAACGCACTCGCCTGCGCAAAAACAAAATAGGATTCGTTTTCCAGAAATTCAACCTGCTACCAACTTTGAGCGCCATGGACAATATCCTGCTGGCGCACGAAATTGCTTCAGGCACCCAGAAGATGGACAAGCCATATTTCGACCACCTCACGTGGATCCTCGGCATTCGCGATCGTTTGCAACATCGACCTTCAGAGTTGTCTGGCGGTGAGCAGCAACGCGTCGCCATCGCGCGAGCGCTGATCGCACGCCCTGCGATTGTGCTGGCGGATGAACCGACCGGCAATCTGGATTCCAAAAATTCCGACGCGGTGCTGGCGGTCCTGCGCCGATCGAATCAGGAGTTGAAGCAGACGGTCATGATGATTACGCATAATCCGGAAGCGGCCGCGATTGGCGACCGCATTCTGCACATGCGCGACGGAGAGCTTCTCGACGCAGATGCACACGCAGCTTTCGAAGCGAGCTCTGCGAACTCTGTCTGAACTCCGCTCAAAAGACCATCGATCATGGGTATGTCGTGACCTTTGGCGTCACACGCGGATGCATCGACGTGGATCCGCCCGTATCGTTGATCACGTTCAGAATCGCGCCGTGATTGCCAAGCGCCACTGTGATCATGTGGTGAAACTTCACATCCGCCCGCTTGGGAACTTCGATGGTGCGCGTTAACTCCACACCCGGCTGCTGAAAGACGCTGTAAATTCCCATGCCCCAAGCTTCGTGGTGCATAACGCTGTCGGCCACCTTGTAGGAAGCCCACCCCTTCGTAGCCGGCGCACTCCTGTAGTTCGCCTGATTTGGCGGATCGTATGGAATTTCAGATTGATAAAAGTACGTTCGTCCGCCATCGCCATTCCACAACACTTGGTACTGCTGATGATGTTCGACGAACAGCCCATAGACCGTGACATTGTTGCCGTTCACAACCAGCCCATTGTCACTGGTATTCAAATCCCAGCCTACGCCGGAGCCGTGATCGGCGCGCCAGATCCAGGTGTGATCGAGGATGGTGTCATTACTGTTGATTTTCAAATTGATCGATGCACGGCCCACTCCAGCTCCACCGACGCGAAAGAAAACATCGTGGAGTGAAATGGGATCCTTAGAGTGATGAGCGTTGCTTCCATCCGGACCAATTTCCAGCAGCACCGGCGATTGCATGGGGCCAGCGTCGAACAGCAGGCCGGCAAGAACAATTCCGTCCGCATCCGCAGTGGTCATAGCTGGCGTGCCATTGATCGGTCGCAGCGTTGCAAAGCCCATTCCGAGTACGACGGTGTTGTGCCTCGCCACGTGGATCGCATCCACCAGATCGTAGATGCCCGGCGTCAGCAACAGGTCTTTCCCTTTTCCCAGTTGCACATTAATGGAGGTTGCCGTGTCGATGCCGGGTCGCGCGATATAGAAATGGTCGAGCGGAATCGATCTTCCCGGCGTGTTTCCGCCATGCCAGGTAACGCCGGAACTATTTTTGCGTACCGATGGAACCCGGACACTATAGTTTCCCGCCGCGTCGATTTGCAGAAAAGGTTTCTCGCAAACGATGGGAGTGAGGGCAATTTTGGTGAAGGGCGGGGCAGGCCACTCGCCTGCCGGAGGATCGGGCACGCCGACAAAGACCATGTTCCAGTTGGAGCCAGTCCATTTACCCCACTCGGTGTTGCGTGAAATCCATTGCTGCTGCGGCCCTGCGTCGACGGTACCGTCAATCAAGTCATCGGACATCCATCCACCGCTTGCCCACCCGTTGAACTGGTGCAACACGATATTGCCGCGCACATGCATGCGTCGAAAGGGTGCGGCCTGCGAGACCGCCCATCGCATCGATCCGTTTGGCGGTGTCACAGCGATACCTTCGGCGGCGCGCCAGAATGTTGTCGTGGCGTTGTTGTTATCTTCGCTGGCGTCGGAGTGCAGATTGCCGTTGATCTCGACGTCATCCGGGGAGGCGCCAAGCCCCATCACCTCCGTGTAGAAGCCAATCGGGACATCCACATGGTACTTGCCAGGAAGGAACAGCAGAGCATTGCGCTGCGGACCAAATTCGTTTCTGCGCTGGATGGCATACACCTTGTCAATCTGCTGTTGCATCGCCGCCGCGGGCATGGATGGAGCAAAGACTAGAACATTCGGCCCAAAATTCGGCTTCGCTCCGCTGGCGGCCAGTCCGGCACAGGTGGCCATCGAAAATAATCCAAGAATCGTCCCCAACACGATCCTGCCTGTAGCGATTCCATGGCAGCGAGATCCGCGATGCATCGATTTCTCCGTTTCTCAGCGCATTTTTGAGAATACCCGCCGCAGACAGCGAAACGTCACGCTGACCCGAATGGCCTCAAATTTTGCATCGTATGCCTTTGCAACCGGTATCGCCAATTTCTCGAAGCCGGGTTGAGATCGATGTTGCGTTGACCCAATGCGCAGCATCCCGATATACTTCAATCCAGTAAGGGCGGGAGTAGCTCAGTGGTAGAGCGCGACCTTGCCAAGGTCGAAGTCGCGGGTTC
>JAJYSL010000511.1 GCA_021793595.1 Acidobacteriota bacterium | reverse complement strand
GCCAAGATCTGCGCCTCCCTGAAACGAAATCCAGCAAACCGTTGAGTGTAGAGCATTCGCTACGCTTCACGATAGCCCGTATTTTTGTTTACACCCACTCAAGCCAAAAGAGTGCTTGAATGGCGCACCGCGGTGGCGCATGCAAGCCCTGAGTAGGCTTGAGGGGGATGAGAACAACTGATCCTTTGTCAGCAGTTGCGAAATTCGTTCTTGACAATTGCCGATAAACCACTACCATATGGTTGTGGATCGGTTGGGTACAACATTTTCGGCTTTGTCTGATCCGACGCGGCGGGCGATGATCGAACGACTCACCCATGGGCCGGCTTCTGTGCATGGATTGACGGAACCATTTGCGCTTTCGCAGCAGATGATTTCAAAACATATCGCGACCCTGGTACGGGCGCGGATTGTGACCAAGACCAAGCGTGGACGGGAGAGCGTGTGTACGCTGCGGCCAGAGGCGATCAAGACAGTCAGCGACTGGGCGATCAGCTATCGCCGATTCTGGGAAGAGAGCTTCGACAAGCTGGAAGCGGTTGTGAATGAAATGAAAAAAACGGAGGTCAGAGATGACAAAAAACACGGTGAATGAGACAGAGCGGATGGTTGTGACACGAGTTTTTGATGCCCCACGCGAATTGGTTTGGAAGGCGTGGACAGACCCGAAATATGTGATGCAGTGGTGGGGGCCTAAGGGATTTACTGCTCCTTTTTGCCAGATGGATTTTCGTGTGGGAGGAAAATATCTCTGCTGCATGCGATCGCCGGATGGGCAGGAGTTCTGGAATGCGGGCGAATACTTCGAGATTGTTCCGCAGGAGAAGATCGTTTCGTCGATGTACTTTGCCGATTCGAAGGGAAACAAGGTTGACGCCGCGGATTATGGAATCGAACATGAGGCGATCGAGGATGCGCACGACGTGATTACCTTTGAGGACTTCGGAAACGGCCAGACGAAGCTCACCTTCATTGGAAATGAACCGATGGAGAGCGCGAAAAACAGCGGTCAACTCGAGGGCTGGAATCAGATACTCGATAAGATTGCCGCGGTTGTTGCGGGAATGGCGCAGTCGAAGTAAAAAGTTGAAATTTTGACGATCGTCATGCGCGAGATACAGCGAAGGCTGGCGGCGGAGGAGTGTTGGGACTTTGGTGGTCCGACGCGAATCCGCTGCAGCGATCTTTGGCTGCGCTCAGGATGACGACGATTACTTCATCCCATCTCAGAGGCGAGACATGGGGCACCCGGATTTTCTTGATGTGAGGGGAACAGCAGGTCCCACCGCTTCGGCCGCCGTGGCGGCCTTCGGTTGGGATGACAAACTTTCTCATCCCCTTGCTGTACTAAGCCGATCGGGCGGCGGCCATGGCTGCTTTGGCGGCAGACAGGGTGGCGCGAATTTCATCTTCGCCGTGGGTGGTGCTGAGGAAGGCTGCTTCGAACTGTGAGGGCGGCAGCCAAATTCCGGCTTGCAGCATGGCGTGGTGGAAGCTGGCGAATTGCTTGGTGTTGGAGCGGGCGGCGCTGTCGTAATCCGTGACCGCGTCTCCCGTGAAAAACCAGGTGAACATGGAGCCGACGCGATTGGTTGTGACGGCCACTCCTGCTTCGTGTGCGAGGCCGGCCACGCCCTCTGCCACAGCCGCTGCAACCTTCTCCAACTGCGGGTAAATTGTATCGCGCTGCTCGATCAGGGTGCTGACTGTGGCGATTCCTGCCGCCATCGCCAGTGGATTGCCGCTGAGGGTACCGGCTTGGTAGACCGGGCCCAGGGGTGCCAGCAGCCGCATGATTTCCGCACGGCCGCCGAAAGCACCGCAGGGCAGGCCGCCGCCCAGAATTTTTCCCAGGCAGGTCATGTCGGGTTGGATGCCGTACAACTCCTGAGCTCCGCCCAGCGCGAGTCGAAACCCGGTCATGACTTCGTCGAAAATCAGGACAGCTCCATCTTGCGCAGTGATCGCTCGCAGCGCCTTGAGGTAGCCGGGCTTGGGCGGAATACAACCGGCATTGCCCACGACGGGTTCGACAATGACGCAGGCGATCTGCCCTTTGTACCGGGTAAAGGCTTCCTCGACAGCGGCGATGTCGTTATAGGGCAGCGCGAGGGTGTGCTGAATCGTCTCTTCTGGGACGCCGGCGGAACCGGGAATGCCGAGGGTGGCGATGCCGGAGCCGGCTTTGACCAGCAGCGCGTCGGAATGTCCGTGGTAACAGCCCTGAAACTTGATGAAGTACTTGCGACCGGTGAAGGCGCGGGCAAGTCGGATGGCCGACATGGTTGCTTCGGTTCCGGAGCTGACAAACCGCAGCATTTCGATCGAGGGAAATGCCTGGCGGACCATTTCGGCGAGGTCTGCCTCGGCGGGCGTGGAGGCGCCGAAACTGACGCCGCGCGCTGCCGCTTCCTGCACGGCTTGCACCACTTGCGGAGCGGCATGGCCCAGAATCATGGGGCCCCAGGAGCCAAAGTAATCCACGTAGCGGTTGCCGTCGGCATCCCAGAGATACGCGCCTTCAGCACGGACGACAAATGGGGGCTCGCCGCCGACAGCATGAAACGCGCGCACGGGAGAATCGACGCCGCCTGGCAACAAAGTGTCGGCCCGCTGCTGCAATTGGTGGGAAAGATGCATGGATCGTGTGGATGGAGTCATCGATATTCAGTATAGGAGGAGCCGCAAAATTCCGAGGAGGGCAGCTTGCGATGCTACACTGATGCTTCCCGGTACGGTTGTGTTCCGCGACTTCGTCTGCCCCGAATATTCCGTAGAGTTCGGGCGAGCGGGTCATACGGTTCGAGAACATTGCCGCCGACATCCTTCATCCCTGGAACGCGACGCCTGTGCCCAGTAAGTCTTCATCCAAGCCAATCTCCGCGATTACCTACGCCGATGCAGGCGTGGATATTTCCAGCGGCGAACGGACCAAGCAACGGATTAAATATCTTGCCCAGCGGACCTTTAACAAGCAGGTGCTGAGTGAAATTGGCGGCTTCGGCGGCCTGTTCAAGCTGGACATCGCGCGCTACAAAAATCCTGTGCTGGTTTCAAGCGCGGATGGGGTGGGAACCAAGCTGAAGATTGCCTTCCAGATGAACATGCACCACACCATTGGCGCGGATCTGGTGAACCATTGTGTGAACGACATTGCCGTGCAGGCGGCAACGCCGATGTTTTTCATGGATTATTTGGCGTCGAGCGAACTGGATGGCGATGTGGCGGAGAAAGTGGTTTCCGGCATGGCCGATGCG
>JAJYSL010000079.1 GCA_021793595.1 Acidobacteriota bacterium | reverse complement strand
CGAGGAGCGGCCTTTGCACAGCTTCCCAGGTGGCGCCGCAAGGCAAAGCGGCCTTCCTGCCTGGACCTTGTCACGCTCCTGCGACAGGAAATGGCACAACACCCCGAATTACTCGCCCCTTTCGGCCTGCATACCTCTTCGCAGACCTGCTATTGCGCGTTCGATCCAGCAGTCGCAGATGGCAATGCTGAATACGGTAAACAATATCAGGACTTCGCGCTGTATTCTATAGCGGGCGATCCAGCCGAGATGGTGAACCTGGTTGGCCGCCCAGAGTACAAGCAGGTTGCTGACCGACTGCGCGAAGAGTTACAGAAACGTATTGTCGCGGCCGGCGAGCCGGACACACCATCACGCCAATTCACTATTACGCGTAGTAGCCTCCGCTCTCTTGGCGGCAAGGAGAAGCATGAAATTATTATCGTCACGAAGACGGTTTCTACAACAGTTAGGGCTTGTTTCCTCCGCGGTCGGCGCCGGCCAGATGCAACTCTTGGCGATTCCAGGCATGCCGGGAAGATTCGCACTGCTGCAGGCCACGGACAAGCCTCAATTCAGAAGCCCTGAGATCATTCGTTACGACGCGCAGTGCTTCACGATCAAAGGTCGCGATGCGTTTATTTATAGCGCCTGTTTTCATTATCCCCGCACCCCCAAAGCGCTTTGGCGCGATCGGATGATGAAACTGAAGTTGGCCGGCTTCAACACCATCGAGACATATGTCTTCTGGAATTATCACGAGCCCGTCGAAGGCCAGGTGGATATGACGGAGCTGGAAGACTTCATCCAGTTAGTCCACGAGATGGGCATGTGGATGATTGTTCGCGTGGGGCCTTACGTCTGCGCAGAATGGGATGCAGGAGGCTTCCCGCACTGGATCATAGAGAAACAGTTCCCGCTGCGCAGCGACCAGCCGGAGAGCGTCAAGACCTCACAGGATTGGTATGACAAGGTCCTTCCAATTGTCCGGAAGAACATGATTACGGCAGACGGACCGATTGTCATGATTCAGATCGAAAACGAATACGACTTCTGGAAGCTACCTAACCAGCAGAAGTTGGCGTACATCACGGCCCTGGCCCGGATGGTATGGAACGCGGGCATCGATATTCCGATCATTACAAACTGGGTGCGGCAGGCTCGTGAGAATTCCGACCCTGTGATGGCGCAGATTATGGATACCTGCGACTTCTACCCCCGCTGGAACGTTGTGAAAGAAGTTGTTCCGGGCCTTGCGAAGCTCAGGAAAGAAGAACCTTCGTCTCCAGTCAGCATTGCGGAACTTCAAGGCGGCTGGTTCAGTCAGTTCGGAGGCAAGTTGTCGGTGGACCAGGATGGGATCGATGGCGCCCAACTGAATATGCTCACCAAGACCGTCATGGAACACGGGACCACCTATCTGAGCTTTTATATGGGCCACGGTGGGACGAACTTTGATTGGGCGGCCCGTGGGCTGACGACCACATATGATTATGCGGCGCCTATCCGGGAACCCGGTGGCTTGTGGGGAAAATATTATGCGGCCCGCAAGATCGGAGCGTTCGTGGATAGGTTTGGACCCCTGATGGCCCGCGCTCAGGAAGCCGAAGGGTCTGCCAACTCGACCAACCCGAATGTATCGGTCAGCCTTCGAGTCAATGGGAGAAGCGGATTTCTCTTCGTACGCGAGAACGTGAATGCTACGCAACAATTCCAAATGAGATTTCTGGACCCGGGCAGCTCCGCGCGGAGGACAATTGCGGTGCCACGCCAAGGCAACCTTACGATCGGTCCGCGGGGGATGAAGGTGCTGGCGGTGCAGGTCCCAATCCCCGGGGGACAGGTGCGCTATACGACCGCAGAAATCCTAAGTTATGGTTCGAACGGAGGTCGCCCCTATCTCGTTATTTATGACGATCCCGGGCAACTGGTGGAAATTGCGCTTGCTGCAAAGAAGGACCCGCACTTGGTAGGCGATGCAACCTATCAACACTATGACGCAGACCATGAAACCGTAGTCATCGGGTTTCATATGGGATCGGCTCTGAAGATGTTTCTGCTGAACGGCACCCTACAAATTCTCGCATTGCCGCGCGAATTGGCAGGCAGAACCTGGACAGCAGATTTTTCTGCCGCCGCAACGACTTCTTCCGATAGTCCCGTGATCACCGATAGCGCCCTGATGACCGCCAGCACTGCCACGAAAAATCGTGCAACTGTGGTGTTGGAGTATTCGCCGGGAAAGCATGAACTGACCACTCTGCTGCCCAGTGCGCCGGACCAATGCACGGTGGACGGAACCCCCGTGCAGTTCCACTATGACACTCATTGGCGAAGCGCCCGCTTGAACATTCGCACGCCTCCGATTCCGTTTCACCCTATCGTTCTGACGGAAGGGAAATTCTGGGTTGATACATTCGAACCCTCTACGGCCGAGTGGCTGCACACCGCTCCCGTTGCCCTCGAGAAGCTGGGTCGAATTCCGTATGGATACGTGAAGTATCGTGCGACGTTTAATTATCAAGGCGAGAGAGAACTGTTTCTTGATACGTTCACCGAAGATGGTAAGCAGGTTTTCCTGAATGGGAAGCCGATTCCCACCCTTTCAAAACCTGCGAAATCCCTGACGTTTCCGTTGCCTGTGGCTGTCAGGCCGGGAGCGAACCTGCTGGAAATTTCATATGAAGCCTTCGGCAGCGCAAATGGAGGTTTAGAGATGCAGGACTTGAAAGGAATTCAGTCTATTCGCATCGGCGACAGTCAGCAATCGAATCCAATTGACACATTTCAGATTCAAAGATTCCCGGCAGCGATGAAAGGCCAGGAAATTGATCCGGACTACTCGTCGGGTCCGTGGCAGCAAGGGAGAATTGGGGAATCGGTGGACGCGCATGATCTTGTACCCGCGTTCACCTGGTTCCGCGCCATGTTCCCGCTGGTCGACAGTCCGGGGTGGTTCTCTCCCTTGAAAGTCACAATAGACGCTGATCGCGACGCACTCATGTATGTCAACGGAAAATTCATCGGATACTATCGCACGATTGGCCCGCAAAAGGAATTTTATCTTCCCGAACCCTACCTTCATTTCAACGGAAATCAGCAGAATGTTTTGACGGTTGTGCTTGCCTACGCGAAAGGCTTGGATTCTCTGAGACAACTTGTAATCTCCCCCTACGCCGAGTTTGCCACTCGCAAAACACAACTTGAATTTCACTGGAAGAACTAACGTCCAAGCTGCCCTACCGATTTTTACCATCGATGGGGGTAAGCCATCGTCAACTGCAAACGTATCAGATACCCCAGCGACCTGTGGGGATAGTGCGCGTCTGTCGTTGCTCGACCAAACCACCAATCATTTCCACAGAACCGAGCGGTCGCGCACCATGGATATAAGCGCGAATTTCTCAAGTGCTCAGCCGCGACGACTGCGGCGATGGTGATGACAAGGTCCGCATGTGCCGAACGGCAGTCTTGGGCGGCAGAGCTTACGCCTTTGCAGGCGGCGAGAAGGTCTTTTAGCACACATGTAAATCGAAGTACTGCCCGTGTTGCGGCAATCGCGGGATCTTACTTTGGCAGCAGAGCAGTGGGCCACGTCGCGGGGTATTCCGTTCACGGGCATCGTGCTCCCTATGCTCAATCTCTTTTGATCGGTTTTCAAGGTGCATCGGACCAGTTCGCCCCAGGCATTGCAGACGGGTCGCCGCACGTGCGAAGATGGCGGAGTGAGTTCACCGATTCCTCCATGGGAGCCCTTGTCAGAGTCGGTGCTTGCGGATCAGCGCGGTACCTACGATCGGATGCGCGCCGCGTGCCCAATGGCCGAGTCGCCGCGTGGTGTCACGCTATTCAGGCATGCCGACGTCGTCACGGCGGCGACCGACCCGGCCACATTTTCCTCGGCTGTATCCGCCCATCGAATGGTGCCCAACTCCCTGGATCAGCCTGAGCACACCGCGTTTCGGGCGGCGATTGATCGTTTCTTCACGCCCGAGCGCATGGAAGCGCTCGAGCCGCGGGTCCGGAGGATCGCTCGCGAGATCGTTGACGCGCTGCCGCGTGGCGCTACCGTGGATGCGGTCACAGAGATCGGGTACCCACTTGCCGTCCGCGCACAGTCCGACTGGCTGGGGTGGCAGGGCATCGAAGACGAACTTCTCGCGTGGATGGCCGAGAACCATGCTGCCACCCGCTCGCGGGACCGATCACGGACGGTCGCCGTGGCTGCTGCGTTTGACGAGATTGTCCTGGCACAGGTGCGGCGCCGGCGGCAGATGGGGAGTGCCGCTCCGAAGGATCCCACGACCGAATTGCTTGCGGTCACCGTCAATGGAGAGCTGTTGCCGGATGCCGATATCGTGTCAATTCTTCGCAACTGGACGGCGGGCGATCTTGGTTCCATGGCAGCGGCGGTTGGTGTCGTCCTCTATTTTCTTGCGGCGAACCCTGAGGTGCAAGAGGCGCTTCGGGCAGACTGCGGCAACCTGGCTGCTGCGATTGAAGAGATGTTGCGGATCGACGATCCGTTTCTCGTCAGCCGTCGCATGACGACGGTTACGACTCGCCTCGCCGGATATGTGCTCGAGCCCGGCACGCGAATCTATCTGAACTGGACGTCGGCGAATCGCGACGAGTCGGTGTTCGAGGACCCGAATGCCTATAGGCCTGAGCGAAACGCGGCGTATAACCTGGTTTATGGAACAGGCATTCATGTTTGCCCGGGGCGTCCGCTCGCGACGCTTGAGCTGGTTGTGGCTGTGCAGACGATGTTGGGCGTGACAGCCCGTTTCGACTTGGCTACCGACGCGGAACCCGTCCGAGAAACCTACCCGCTCGGCGGTTGGAGGCGGGTGCCCTTGCGGCTGTATTGAGGGGACTATCGGTCGGGCGGAATGGGACTGCTCCACTTGGCAGAAAGGCCAGGAGAGACTGGGTAATGTCCGTGACATTGCGGTGCGTCCTGCTCTCGACGTGACTATCCGCGACGGGGCTCCATCTCGCCGACCCCTGGAAAACACACGTCCGCATCTATGAAGCGCAACTTCACGCTGGCCGGGCGAGGGAGATCTATCGCTTCTACAATTGTCGATCCGCATCATCGGGGAACCCCTTGGGGCGAACGCTACGAGGGTTTGTACATGAATTATCGGGATTCGGACATCGTCCGCTATGCCGACCGGCCGGAGCTTTATTATGGACGCGACGGTCTTTATGCATTCCTTCAACAGGTCAAGAAGAAGTATGATCCAAACAATGTTTTCCACTCCAGTATGAGTGTGCAGGAATGAGCGATTTCACCAATAACGAAGCCGCGCTCCATCAGGATTCTCTGATTGGGAACTTTGAAACATCGTGTGCTCCGAGTACTTCTGGTGTGAATCGGCGCGCCTTCCTGACCGGCATGGGTCTAGGCGGCACGGCCCTTGCGCTATCAACCCTTCATCTTCGTTCAGTCTTCGAACGCAGCGCCGAAGAGCTTCTGCTTTGCGTTGGATCATTCGGTACCGCAGACGCTGGAACCCTGCACCTCTTGCAGATTCAGCGCGACAGGGCAAGAGCGCTGTACACCCATCCTTCAGAGCGCCCTTCCGCAATCGTGCGGCATCCCTTCCGGTCGCTGCTCTATGTCGCGAACGATGTGAGCCTCCATCGGCATCAGCCACGCGGTACGGTCGAAACCTTCGCATTGAATCAAGCCACTGGCACGCTGGAACTTGTCGGGCGCCAGTCTCTGTCTCTCTCTGCAACCCGGCCGCGATCCTTGGCCATATCTCCCGATGGGCATAGTCTTCTCGTTGCGGCGTTTGGCGGGGGCGCATATAACGTTCTAACGCTCGACGAATCAGGACTGCCATCGGCACCTTCCGTCATTCTGAAGCAGGTCGGGCATGGAGAGCACCCAACCGAACAGGCCAGCGCCCACCCATCGCATGTTTTGTTTCATCCTGGAACAGGCACCGCTATTGCCGCTGACTACGGCGCGGAACGATTGGACATCCTCGCTTCCGATTGTGGAGAATTCGGCGCCGGCGACATAAAGGTCGCAGCTCGCATTCCATGCGTCGCGGGAAGCGGTCCCTCTAAGATTGCAATTCATCAGGATGGGGAACTCTTCGTTGTTGCACATGCCTTACGTCCGGCGCTTGCGGCCTTCCGCTTAGCGCCTGAAATGAGGCTGGTGCCGGTCGGTCACGCTTCACTAAACGTGGCGCCCACAGCGATCTGTTTTGCTTCCGGAAAAGGCACTATCTTCGCTGCGCAAAGTAGTGGGACACGTCAGGCCTTGCTCACGGCATGGAAGATTGATCCGCAAAAGGGAACGCTGCAGCGAGAGGCTGAAATCACTGTTCCCGCCGGTGAAGTCTCGTCCATGCACCCCACAGGTTCAACCCTCTGGTTAGCATCTGAACGCGGAATGATTGCAGTAGAGCTGGATCCACATACAGGAACACCACGCAAAACGCACCGTGTCTCATCCATTCCAGATATCCGTTCGATGGCTCTGGTCTAGGAATCCTGAGCGGTTCGAGTAGTCTGCCTGCGAATTCCTCAATCGGCTTTCCAATCCTCTTATCCGGCGTTCAAACCATCCACCAGCGCATTACGATACGACGCGGATCGCGGGGATGAAACCGGAACGCTGGCCCGTTTGCCGGACAGCACGAGTGCCGGAGCTTTCTGCTGCGACTGTGGGACATCGAAGGTCAGCGTCTGCAGCGTCGGCCAAGTCGCAGTGACCGTCTTGGGTTCAGCGCCGAAGGAAGCAACCGCACTCCACAGGAATCCTAAACTGTACAGCGCACCTCAGGATTTTTGTTGGGGTGCGTCTTCGCTCCTCCGGTTTGATGGTCTTTCGCGACGATTGTTCCTACTGCTTTGGTAACGGGCGCCTCGGAACGATCTGGTCCGGCAGCGGCGGGTGCGGAGGGAATGAAGTCCAGTGATTGGCCATCTGCGGATTGCTCGACGGATGCTCCTGGTTCCATAAATCCATGGAGATACCGTTCAGGTCGTACACCACTCTTCCGGCACGGATCGTCAGTTGAGCAATCAGTCTCGTGTTGCCCATCAGCTTGGTGTTTTCCATATCAAGGAAACCAAATTCTCCGTGCTCCTCGCTCAACACCGCTACATCTGCCGGCGCCCCGACCGAGAGATTTCCCAGGCTAGGACGTTGAATTTCTCTAGCCGGATTCCACGTTGTGTCGGCGACGACCTGTTGCAGCGTCAACCCCATCGCCATAAACTTATCCATCACGTTCAGCATGCCTTTGGTGCTGGAGTTCATACTGTCCACGTGCAGATCTGTCGAGAGAGAGTCCGGCAGAAAGCCTGCTTGAATCATCGGGATGGCCACCCGGAAGCGGAAGCTTCCCCCCCCGGTTCCAGCATCGAAGTAAATGCCGCGCTTGCGTCCTTCAATCATTGCTTCTGACGGGCCCAGCGTCATTTCATCTTGTTCGCCTCGCAGCCCGGAGTACATGTGGGTGTAGATATCCCCGGGACGCAGATACTCGGTCATCAGGTCGTAGAGAGGGCGTTCACTGCGTTTTGCTCCGTAATCGATCATCACAGGAATGTGCGCGATATTGCCTGCACCCACGGCTTGAATGTAAGGCCACCATTCCCCTCCGCTGAAGTGCGCGCTCTTAATGCCGACGATCGTATCGGGATAACGCATTGCCATCCAAGCGGTCGGCACCATCTGCATGTCGTCCAGGTTGTCTTCAAACCGTGGGCCGCGCATGCCTGCGCCGACGATATTGATGAACGCCAGCACCCGCGTCTGCTCGCGGTCGATGATGTGCTCCTTAAAATCCTCAAAGTTGCGCCAGCCGGAACTGCCCGCGTCGCACACCGTCGTCACGCCATTGCGAAAGGTGAAGCCGTCCGGCCAGAGGCCGTTGTCGCCGGCGTAGGAGTGTGCTTCGCCCGTCGAGGCATAGTCATGAGTGTGAATGTCGATCAGTCCCGGTGTCACGTAGTAACCTGTCACATCAATGGTCTTGACTGCGTCTTTGGGGTTAAGGTTCTCGCCGACTGCGGTAATCTTGCCATCTTTGATGGCGACGTCCGTTACTCGATCGATGTTGTTCTTCGCATCGATGACATGGCCGTGCTGCAAGATCAAATCGTAGGGCAACGGGTTGGGCAACGACGCGGGCGGCCCCACACGACGTACATGTGCATTGACGCCGCCTTGTTGCTGCGTCGGCTGCGGCAGTCCCGCTTCCTGATTCGGTCCTTGCCCCGCGGGTTTTACCGGAAAACAGCCACGGCATCCACTCGGTCCAGGAGGGCCTTGTTGCTGATAAGCGTTGGCGCTGACAGGGGAGGGATTTTCCTGATACGTCGATGCGGGCGACGCCGTGGAATGGTTTGCTGCATTCTGAGCCTGCATGGTTAAGGCGACACAGAACATTGCGCTCAATATCACGCCCCCAACAACAGTTTCCTGCTTGAATTTCATTCGTGTGATTCCCCTCTCGTGGTGGTGATAGAAACCTGTGCTCCAACCGGACATGGTTGCACTGCATGCTCCGCCCTTTTTCAATGGATCAGTCAGGAAAGCCGCATGGCTTCATCCAACTGAGGCATCAAGGCATTTTAATTGGCGATCTTGCTACCTGGCTTGACAAGTGTCCTAGACGTACACGTGAGGCGCATGGGTGACTGCGCCTCGCAGTTGGGAAATCCAGCTATAGCAAGCATTATGACGAATCATGATGGAAAACAAGTTTTCGCGTGAATGCTCGAGTCAGTCCTCACGATCATTCCCCAGATCTGCACTCGCAAATCTGCCATTTATTCCATTCTCCGATAAAAGCCCTGTCTTCAGTCGATTGACTTGTTCGCGGCTAAGGCGGATGACCCAGCTACGAGCAAGAGAATGCTGCAACGAAAAGATTTCTTCTGCTTTTACGCTCCACGCCAGCAAGTCACCGGGCCGCGCGAGTGACCGGAATGTCTCGAGCGGGCGACACAGTGGTTCCTACCGGGGGATATCTCTTTTTTCCTCTGTTGATGGCAATAGGGAAGCGATGTAGTAGAGACAAAGTTGGCTCTACAGCCTTCCAAATTTCTGCACGGCTTGTTCGATCGAGTGGTACTTCTCAATAAATGGATACATCGAGTGCTCGCTGAAATCGAGAGTTTGCGCACGAATGAGGATCTCCGCCGCATGCTCGCGTGGCACTGCGACCACACCATCATGGTCAGCGACAATAATATCTCCGGGCGAAACCGGCACGCCGTCGCAGACAATGGGAATATTCGCTCCGCCGAACCGGTAGTGGCCCACGGAAGTGGACGGCACAGGGCCGAGCGCGTAGACGGGGAAACCGATTTTGGTGAGCTGCGGAATGTCGCGTACGCCGCCATCGACCACCGAGCCGGCAAAATCTCGGGCCTGCATCGCGGTTCCCATCAGGCCACCCATCCCGGCAATGTCGGCGCCGTCCTGCACCTTCATGACATACACCGAGCCGGGCGCACCACTGTCAATTGCCTTCAGCATGCCGTCAAGCGCGTGTGGATCGTGGTTCTCTTCTTTTACGAGCTTGACCGTGAGGGCGACTCCGGCAAACTTGGTTGGAAAGATAGCTTGCATGTGATGGGTCATATATCGCTTCTCATGCAACAATTGCTCGATGGCATCGGAAACCGACGCAACCTCAACATGCCGGTAGGCATCGATCATGGCCTGCGGATTGGCTTCATACTGCGCCGCGGTCAGGGGAGTATCCGCCTCGACCGCAACGGTAATCAGTGTCAGAGAAGCACAAACTACAACCAGGGCGGCGACGATCCTGCGCTTCCTCAAGTGTCGCGACAGTTGACCTGCTAACCGCATTTCAGTTCCTCCCGGAGAGTTCATCAGCTCAAAGAACATACCATCAAGGCTGACTCCTAGTGTCAAGCGGCTGAGAGCAGAGGCCCGCGCCGCATCGGGCCTGCGAAACGCATTGCATTATGGATCTGGAACACATGTCATCAGCCGGTTGCCGTGGCATCTCCTATGGCAGATTGCCTATAGGGTTCGGAAAGCAGGCTCCATCAAAATGCACCAGGCCACGTTGCAGGGCTTATATGGTGGTCTGGGTGCGCTCGCGTGCACCCAGCTTGTCGAGCAACCAGCTTACGTGGATGCGCACAGTTTTCTCGGCGATATGGAGGTCATCGGCGATCTCGCGATTGCTGTAGCCGCGGGTAATGCAGTCCGAGGCTGCCATTTTCCGCGACGAATTCCGGCTGCTCGAGCGGCCTTTCTGGATGGACGGTCAACCAGCAGACCGCGCTGAACACGGCCAGGGCCGCGGCCACCGCAAACGACATGGTCCAGCCGTAGCGTCCCGCGATCCACGGCGTCAGGGATGCGGTGACCGCGCCGCCGATCTGTCCCCCCATGTTCACCATGCTGGAAAAGACGCCGGTATTATGCCCGGCAATATCGATCGAGACGGACCAGAATGAGCTCTGCGAAATATAGAGCGCACCCGCGCCGCCGGCCAGTATCACGCCGGCCAGCTCTGCGTTTCGCACTTGCGATCCCAGCACCAGAAACGCGGCCGTCACTACCAGGGAGCCGGCTGCCAGTCCGCATCGGCCCACCCGCAGGCCCCAGCGCCGCGCCATCCGGTCGCTCATCACTCCGCCCAGTAGACAGCACACCGTCATCGACAGAAACGGCAGCATGGCATAGTCGGCGCTCGACTTCAGGTCCACCTTCCGCGCCTGCGCCATATACAGAAAGAACCAGCTGAAGTAGATCCACGCAATATACCCAAAGCTGAAATACCCCGCCATCAGCACCGCGAGATCACGGCGATGAAAGATCGCCCGCCAGTCAATCTCCTTGCGCTCTGCGCCTGCGGGATGGAACTCCATCCCATCCCGAATCTCCCGCAGCTCCGCCGTGTCCACTCCTGGATGATCTTCCGGGCGGTCGCGGGAGATTATCCACCACACGATGGCGACCCCAAAGCCCACCGCCGCGCTGAACCAGAATGCCGCTCGCCAACCATGGTGTGTGATCAGCCAGTTCAGCATGGGTGGCGTCAATCCGCTGCCGGCGCCCACACCGGCGAAGATCAACCCGTTGATCACGCCGCGCTCATGCATCGGAATCCAGCGCGCCACGAACTGGTTCGCTGCCGGATAGATCACCGACTCCCCGGCGCCTAAGGCAAACCGCAACCCGATCAGCAAGGCCATTGCGTGGCCAATGTCGGATGGCAGAAGCGCTGTCAAGCATGTTGCGACACCCCAGGACAGCACTCCCAGGGTCAGGATCCGGCGCGGCCCGAAGCGCGCCGCCAGCCATCCCGCCGGCAACTGAAATCCTGCATAACCGATAAGAAACGCGCTGAAGATCCAGCCCAGCCGCTGGTTGCCTAATCCGTATTCCCGGCTGATCTGCAGCCCCGCGATCGATATGTTCGTCCGGTCTAGAAACGCCACTCCACTCAACACAAACAACCAGATCGACAAAAGATATCGTATCCGCATCCGCTGCTCATACATCGCTTCTAGGCTCCTGCAGCACGATACAACCGATCGGAAATATGGCCGCTTATGTGTGGAGATTCTAACCCGCTTAGCGGCGGCTTCAAAGCTGAATTCGCTTTTATTTTGGGCGCGTGCGGCGGCTCAATGCCGCATGATTCGCTGTGATCGCGCCAGACAGTTTTGACGGAGTCCTTTGTTACGTCTCGTATAATCCGCTCGGGAGGTATCAGTGAAATCTACCCATGGCGTCCGGTTTGCTATTCTGCTTGCCTTGTTGAGCGTTGCCATCATTTCGAATGCACCGGCTTCACAAACAAAAACATTGGAAGATGCTTCGTGTTCGGATACAACGCACCTGGATCATCCGTATGTCGTGCTGAAGAGCGGCGATCTTCACCTCGTGGTCTTCCTTCCCGATGTGAACACGGGCTATTACCGGGCGCAACGCTTCGATTGGTCAGGCGTGATTGGCTGTGCCTCTTATCAAGGACATTCGTATTGGGGCCAATGGTTCGGTCATTATGATCCGGAGGTGAATGATTCGATCACCGGGCCGGTGGAAGAGTTTCGTCCAGATGACGGAGCGCAGGGCTACAATTCCGCGCAGCCAGGTGGAACCTTTGTAAAGATCGGCGTCGGAGTGCTTCGCAAAACATCGAATGCTCCCTACCGTTTTGGGGACAATTACCCGATCGTCGATACCGGGCACTGGAGCGTCCACGTCGGCAAACGCTCGATCCGCTTTCAGCAGCGACTAACTTCGCCGGATGGCATCAAGTATCTCTATACGAAGAAACTTATTCTGAGCCGCGATGGTTCCATGCTCACCCTCGAGCACAAGCTACAGAATCTACGTGGCGCTCCGCTGGTGACGAATGTGTACGATCATGACTTCTTCATGCTGGACGGCCAGCCGACCGGACCGGGATTTGTACTGCACCTGGCCTTTGCTCCCGTTCCGCAGACGCCGCTCGAACCGGGTGCAACGGTAAAGGGCCACGATATTGTCTACCTGAAGGAACTGCAACAGGGAGACTCCGTGGCTTCTTACCTTACGGGCTACGGAAGCACAGCGTCCGACTACGATATACGCCTGGAAAACAAGAACACCCATACAGGTATCGAGCAGACGGGCACAATGCCAATCTCCCGTTTCTATTTGTGGTCGATTCACACTACGGTGTGTCCGGAAGTTTACCTTCATCTCGATATCCCGCCGGGCAAAACCGGAAAATGGGATATTCATTATCGCTTCCTGACGAACCTCCCGTGAAGCAATTGAAGCCGATGGATTGCTGTATATGCTTGCGGATTGCCTGTCAGATTGCACACAGGCATTTGACCTAACTCCGGCTGGGTGGCTCGGCACATGACATGCGCGTTTTCAGGCGTAAGGATTAAGATGGCTTCTTACGCGTACACTGCACGATATCGCTAATCGTAATAAAGGAGACAGTTCCATGGAGATGAATACCCGGCGTAGCTTTCTAGGCGGAGTTGCCGCGATGGCGGCCGCAGTGGCCGCAGAGCCAACGCTTTTCGCACAACCAGCTCCAGCACCACAAAAACGACTCGTTCCCAACCCTCATGTCCATGGCGATGTCTATTATTTTTACGGCACCGGCTCCAATGATGGATATTCGGATCACATTACAGTCGCCGATCCGTTTGAAAAACATGTCACCCGGACGATGGACGCACTGAAGAAGGACTTGGAGAGCCATGGGTGCAGCATGGACAGCATCTTACAGCTACAGGTTTTCCTTTGCCTGCCGCTGGCTGACGGGGTCACCATGCCGACCGGCAAGGCTCGCTTTGATGCGCATCAAGCGCAATATGAAGCGCTGAATAAGATCTACCATACCTATTTCAGCCCCGGTAAATCGCCCGCACGAGCCTGCATGGCACTCGAATGGATTCCCGGTAACTCTTTAATCGAGGTGGTCGGCTGCGCCAGAGTTATCAATCCAGCCGCCTGATCTTTTCTCGCGACAGGGCAGATAGCCCAGCGTACATCGCATCGTCAGGTTGTGGCGGTGTGTTCGCCGGGCTATCTCATTGTTCCTTATTCGAAATGCCCGAGTCCACGCTGCAGAGCACAGACGAGCGCCTGAGTCCGATGGCGAGTTCCTATCTTGTCGAGTACGGATGAAACATGAATTCGCGCTATCTTCTCCCCAATGCACAACTGATCCGCAATTTCCCGATTTGATTCCCTTGCGTGATGCAAGTCAGTACTTCTTTTTCGCGCGGCATCAGCCTTACCGAGGGAATCCGCGCAGCAAGAGAGTCAAGAGCAACCTGCGGCAGATAACGCCGTCCGCGATTGACCTGCTGAATGGCGTCGACCAATTGCTCGCCGCTGGCGTTCTTGGTAAGAGATAGCCATGGTGCCGAAGCGCAATGCGCGATAGGGCAGCATGGAACGCAAGATATCGAGCCGTGAAACATTCAGGGATGTGGATCAGAGTTTGCTAAAAATTGTTTGTAACGTTTTGGACACTGATGGACTCTATCTAGATAGAGCATCAAGCATCAAGTCGCTCGGGGAGTGCCACGGGATTCCTGAAGTTCGACTGTGGGACGTAATGAACTGGATTGGATCCGCGCATCCTCAAGCAGCGAGATAGAACCTGCCGGTCGGATGAGTCTGATCGGCTGAAAAGTTGCGGGTCGAGCGGGCTCGAGCCGTAGGTGGAGCGGCGCAAAGCAAGGAACGCCTATGACGGATCATGCTACCGAACCGATGGGGATACCAAAGGGCGAGCCATCGTTGAGCGAGGACACCCGGATCGCTCTGTACGGCATAACCCACGTTCTGGCATCGGTGGGAAGAGCTTTCGTGTGCCTCGACGACGACTTCCGGATCGTCCATGCGTCCTATCTGCTCGATGGTTTGATGGGCAGCGGAATCTCATCGATGTTGGCGGGCCGCGGGGTGGAAGACCTATTGGGCACGAGCGTCTTCGGCCCCGGTGCGCCCTTGCGACGGGCGCTGCTGGAGGGCCAGAAGCGTGAGGGATGGCGCGCCACCCTGCAATTCGGCGAGAGCAAACCGAGACTTGTTTCCATTACCGCCGCTCCCATCCCTCGTGGAGAATCCGACATCTGCGGTGGGCACATGAAGTATGTCGTTCTACTTCGCCCTGCCGAAGAAGAGGGCACATGGTCGAATGCGGCCACGTTCGTCTCCAACGCCGTTGTCTGCTCCCCTGCCATGCAGCGCATTTTCCGACTGGTGGAAGCGCTGCAGCCCAGTGAAGCCCCTGTCCTGATTACCGGAGAGAGCGGCACGGGCAAGGAGGTCGTTGCCCGCGCCATCCACGAGAGTTCGCCGCGCAGCAACGGGCCGTTCATTGCGGTCAATTGCAGTGCTGTACCCGCGGACCTGTTGGAGTCGGAGTTGTTCGGTCACGTTTGCGGAGCCTTCACCGGCGCGGTTCGCGATCGCGTCGGCCGCTTTGAACTGGCCGCGGGCGGAACCCTGTTCCTCGATGAAATCGGCGATATGCCACCGCTGCAGCAGGTGAAACTGTTGCGTGTCCTGCAGGGTGGCCACTACGAGCGTGTCGGAGAGAGCGTGCCACGGGTCGCTGACGTTCGCATCATTGCCGCGACCAATGCAGACATCCGGCTGGCGTTGCGCCAGGGCAAGTTGCGCGAGGATCTCTATTATCGGCTGTGCGTGGTTCCCATTGAAGTCCCTCCCTTGCGGAAGCGCAGAGAGGATATAGCGCCCCTGGCTACCTATCTCCTCGACCGCGTCACGTCGCAGCGCGGCTTGATCCGCCGCATTTCGCCACAGGCCATGCGGCTGCTGATGGAGTATTCCTGGCCCGGTAATGTAAGGGAACTGGCCAATGTGATGGAATACGCCGTGGCCGTTGCAAAGATTGAGACGATACTCCCAGAAGATCTTCCCGACGAAATACGTGCTCCGCAACGGGCATCCTCCGCAGGGGCAGCAGCGAAGGACGTAGCTCCTGAACCGGGAAGTCTGCCGAACACACCGTTGTCTCAGGAATCCGAACGCCTGGTGGCTGCACTGGATGCCCATCACTGGTCTCGCTCGGAAACCGCCCACGCCCTCGGCCTAAGCCGTTCCACCCTGTGGCGCAAGATGAGAGAGCTGGATATTGCGGATCGCCGCAAGCCTTGAGACAGTTTGTTTCAATGTTGCAACGTCCTGTTGCAACATAACGTTTCATCCTAATTTACGCGCCTACTAAATTGCTCATTCCATTAATTGCGCATTTTGGAATGGAACGTGCAGTACCTGTTGTCAAGCAGCTATCGATGGAACGGCAATCTGTGCGAACGATGCCGTTCCGGATCGCTCATGATGGACTCTTGCTTGATGATCATGTACCTACAGAATGGACGAACGATGCCACGATGCGAGAACGACCGGTCAAACACCTGCAGCACTGCTCTGCGTGTCATTTTTATTACCTTGGCGCTGTTGGCTTGTAGCGCGACTTCCCTGGCCACGAATGGTTATCAACTCATTGGTGTTGGGCAATGCTCCATGGGTATGGGCGGGGCAGTGGTCGCCGCTCCCTGTGACCCGATGACAGCCATCAGCAATCCTGCCGGCCTGGCGTGGCTCGCACCGCAGACAGCATTTTCCGGGGAGATATTCAATCCCGAGCGTAGTACGAACTTTGGCTTTGGAAATACTGGCAGTCACACCAATGTGTATGCCATACCCGCGCTGGGCTGGTCGGCGCCGGCATTTCGCCCCAATCTCTATTTTGGCGGCGGCATTTACGGTACTTCCGGACTGGGCGTTAACTATTTGCAGCCGAACACTCCGATGGGAACTATCCAGGCCTATAGCAGTATTGATTTCATGCAGATGGCCCCAGCCATTGGCTTCAAGATGACGGACAAGATCAGTGTCGGCCTGGCGTTGGATGTCGCCGCCGAGCAGGTGTCCTTTAACGAGAGCTTTAATGACCAGGGCCTCGATCTCACCAGCCCATCGTGGGCCTACGGCGTCGGTGTCACGATCGGTGGCTTATACAAATACAACAAGAAGGTGGCTTTCGGCGCGTCCTACAAGTCCCCGATGAAGTTCACCCACTTATTCTGGCAGGAAAATGAGGAGTTTATCCCCACAGGCGTCGGGGAGTCCGGACCGATTGGCGTCTCAGGCGGCAACGGAACCTATCAAGCTCGCCTGAATTATCCACAGCAAGTTGCCTTCGGCGTCGCCTTCCATCCGGTCTCTAAATGGCTGGTGAGTACGGAGGGACAGTGGATCAACTGGCACAGCACGATGAACGAGTTCAAGGTGTTCGGTCCCTGGGAAGGAACGGGGGTTGTGGCGTTGCCGCTTCATTGGCAAAACGAGTGGGTTGCCAATCTGGGCACCCAGTATGACGTCAATAAATCCTGGCAAGTTCGCGCGGGCTTTGCCTACGGAGGCAACCCGATCCATAGCTCGGACTTACAAGCCAATCTGATTATGCCCGCCATTGTGACGACCGCGGTCACCGTCGGCGCTACGCAGAAATTGCCGATGCGATGGACCCTGACCGAGGCGGTTATGCATACGTTCCAAGCAACCAGTACCGACGGCACTCTTTTCGGTATGCCCATAGCACCATTGCGGGCCTCGATGTCACAAAATTCAATTGGCATTCAGATCGGATATTTCTTCTAAAGATAAGTAAATCAGCCTTCACGATCTATACAGGTGAAGCTACAACGAAAGGTAGTTGAAGAGTTCGCAAGACACGATAGAGAGAAGATGCAAACTGCGAACACCTATATCGATGCAATCTGTATTTTGCACTTGTACTTGAGTAACCACGGAATTACGTAATCACCTAACTACGCGTCATAAGGGAGGGCGGATGTCCACGAACAACATACATCAGGACCGCCAACTGGACTGCAATCGAATGGGCGACTTTTTCATGATCCTTGGCCATTCCACACGGATGCGCATTTTTTGCGCTCTGCAAAACGGATTCAGAAGCGTGACCCGAATTGCCGAAGAAGCGGAGATATCGATCTCCAACGCATCGCAACATTTACGTCTGATGCGCGACCGCGGTGCGGTCATCTCCGAAAGGCACGGGCAGACCGTCTTTTATGGGATCGCGGATCCGCGGTTCTTTACGGCAGCCAGTCTGATTCGAGACGCGCTGGATGACAGAAGTAAAGCGAGCGAGCACAACCGATTCTCAGGATGCGCGCAAGCACCGGCTGAAACCGATCGAACAGTTGAAGTGCTTTCAACTGACTCCATCCACCACCCCACAACCAACTAGAAGGAGAAGTTTATGAATGCGACAGAGCTTGTAACACTCACCGCCGACAAAGTGATCGATGCTCGTGGAACAGCGTGCCCGGGTCCATTGCTGGAAGCCAAGAAGGGTATTGGAACCGTCAAGGTAGGCCAGGTCATTGAAGTGAAGTCCAACGACAAAGGCTCTCGCAAGGATCTATCCACCTGGGCAACAAAGGTCGGGCACGA
>JAJYSL010000510.1 GCA_021793595.1 Acidobacteriota bacterium | reverse complement strand
CACCATTTCCTTTACATCGTCGACCACCAAATCCTGCCAGGCCTGATCGCCGATGTATTGCCAGCCCGGAGTCTCCTCCCAAACCATCATTCCTAGCTCGTCGCAAGCATCGAGAAAGGCTTCCGACTGCGGATAATGAGAACAACGAACCATGTTGCAGTTGAAGTCGCGGCGCAGAATTTCGGCATCCCGGCGCAGCAAGCGTGTCGGCGCGGCGAAACCGATGTAGGGATACAGTTCGTGCCGATTCAGGCCGAAAATCTGAAAGCGCTTGCCGTTCAGAAAAAATCCGTCGGTCTCAAAGCGCGCATCGCGAAATCCAATGCGTGTCCGATAGTTGTGCAGCGGCTTGTCGCCGACGAAAAGCGTCACCACAATGTGGTAGAGATGCGGGGCGGAGACATCCCATAACTGGATGTTGCCCAGATCGCCGAGTTGCAGGGTCACTTCTTTCTCGCCTGCCGTCTCGACGGAGACGCTCTTTGAGGAGGTGGCCACCTTTCGAGAACCATCCCAGAGGCTTGCTTCCAGGCGAAGCGGATGTGTCGCCACAGTCGCGGAGTCGACCGTGCAGCTGACTTCGACGTGCCGGTCGGGTGTGAGGACATGCACCGGCTTGGCAAAGATGTTGCTGAGAAATATCTGCGGGACGATGCGAAGGCTCACCGAGCCATTCATGCCGCCGGGCAGCATGTAATCGACTGAAATGGGGCCTCTGGGAGAACCGGCGGGAGGGATCGGCAGCCAGCGCGAATCGACGACAACCGCAAGCACGTTCTGTTCCTGCACCAGGCTGGTAATCTCCCGTTCGAAGGGCAGAAATCCGCCAAGATGCTGCGGCAGCGAATGACCATTGACAACTGGCGTGGCGGCCGCCATGATCCTGCGAAATTGTAGAAAGACCCGCTGGCTGCGGACTGCTGCCGGCATAGCAAAATGGCGGCGATAGACCCAGACATCTTCCCAGCTGGACGGATTCCAATTTTGCCAGGAGAGGGGTGTGACGCAATGGGGTAACGCTACAGGGGAAAATTGGTTGTCATTGAATCCTGGCTGCAGCGCGGCCGCCTCGAGTTTTCCGCCGAAGAGCCAGTTCCCGTCCAAAGTCAACCTTCTGTGAGCGGGCCCGCTTGCTGCGGCGGTGGCATCTGCCTGAGCGCTCCAGTCGCAAAGAATGGGAACTGAAGCGAAAGTGGCGGCTGTAGCCGCACAATCGCGGAGAAAGTCTCTGCGGGAGAATTGAGGCAGGCGAGTGATCCGGTTGGACAATGCATCCACTCCTTGGATTGGCAAATGCTTACTCACCTTCAGCGCAAACGCGTGCGCGCTTCCATCTCGCAGGTACCGGTTTCCTGTGCGCGCGTTCTTTCAGGAACCGCGAGAAGGCGAAGCCTCTCCATTGTCGTCAAAGAAGTCCATTTCAGGCAAATTGGGTTCCTCCGCCCGAGAATCGCGCTCGCCCGGAAATTGTGTGTGGTCCATATTGGCGTTCCTGTCTGACCTAAGTAATCCAAGAGTCAACGCATTCAGGTGACAGAATGTAGACATTTGTGATTATCCGATTGAAAAAGTTGCCAGGAAACGGCAAACTCGTTGTAGCAATCGGCATCTATGCGTTGCAATGCCTCGTACTGACCAGATGACAGGAAAAGAAGACACGGCTCATTGAGCCACCAGCTCCAGAGTTGGCTAGCAAGATGTACGCAAGCGATGCAACGACGATCGCACTCGAGGCCTTTGGTTGGAGGAACGGTTCATTATGTATCCTAAGTGGCGTAGTTTCTGCGGAATTCTCTCCCTTACAGCATCCCTCGCGATGCTCGGCTGTGGCAGCAGCGGTAATAGCGGCGTGCGCGTTGTGAATGCCGCGCAGGGATTAGGGAACTTTACCGTGCAGGTAGGTCAAATCGGCGTCGCCTCTGCTCTTCCTTTCGGTACAGAAGGCGTGCAGCCTCCGGGCCAGTATGCAACCACCGATGCTTCTGGAGATTATCGAGCTGTGTCTGCGGGCACCAATCAGACCTTGAGTGCCTACTCCACACCGGGAACCACCCTGGCGAGTACGACACAATCGTTCCTCAAAAATTCGGCATATACGATCGTCCTGGAAGCTCCCGCGCCCAATATCATGTTAAAAACGCTCACCGACGACAATACCGCTCCGCAAAGCGGAGACTATAAATTGCGCGTCATGGACACGTCGACATCCGCTGGGGCAGTGGATGTGTACATTACGGCGGTGGGAGGCACTCCTGGCGGAACCCCGGTTGTGGGCAACATTAACTTCCAGCAGGTGACGTCCTATCTGCAGCTGCCGCCGGGAACGCTGGAAGTTCAAGTGACCCGCGCCGGCAATCCGTCTGCGGTGCTGGCTACTAAGGCATTTTCTCCAGCAAGCGGAAAAGGATATTCATTGTTTTTCCTGGATCCCCCCATAGCGGGCGGTAGCAACTATGGTGTGTTGATTGTGAACGATCCCACGGGAAACACCATAAACAGCATGTAGCTGGATCAGTTTTCCTCGATGCAAAAGGCCTTCGTCATGAGACGAAGGCCTTTTGTCTGTTTGCCAACTTTTTCTCGCGATGCCTAGGTTCCTTCTGACCAGCCAGCCAGATATTCCTCCTGCTCGTGCGTGAGGCGATCGATCTTGCAGCCCATCGCCTCCAGCTTCAACCGCGCCACCCGGCTGTCCAGTTCCATCGGGACCGCGAAAACGGTGGGTTGCAGTTTCTTGTAGTTCCCCACCAGATACTCGGCGGACAACGCCTGGTTTGCGAAGCTCATATCCATCACCGATGCCGGATGCCCTTCAGCCGCCGCGAGATTGATGAGCCGGCCTTCGCCCAGCAGGAAGATGTGACGTCCATCCTTCATCGTGTACTCTTCCACGAACTCCCGGGTGGGACGCCGCGAAGAGGAGAGACGCTCCAGCGCCGGAATATCAATTTCGACATTAAAGTGGCCGGAGTTGGCGATAATGGCCCCGTTCTTCATCAGTTCGAAGTGCTCCTGCCGCAAAACGCTCTTGTTTCCTGTCACCGTCACGAACACGTCGCCGATCTTGGCTGCCTCGGTCATGCTCATTACACGATGTCCATCCATCGCCGCTTCAATGGCGCGAAGTGGATCGACCTCGGTCACGATCACATCCGCACCCATGCCGCGTGCGCGGGAGGCCAAGCCCCGCCCACACCAGCCATAACCGGCCACCACAAAACGGGAGCCTGCCAGCAGCACGTTGGTGCAGCGGATCACGCCATCCAGCGTGGATTGTCCGGTT
>JAJYSL010000509.1 GCA_021793595.1 Acidobacteriota bacterium | reverse complement strand
CGAAGGTATCATTTTCGTCGTCATCGTGCTGTTTTTGTTCCTTGGCGATTTGCGCTCCAGTCTCATCGTCAGCGCCAATCTTGTGCTGACGCCGCTGCTCACGTTTCTGGTCATGAACCGCATGGGATTGTCCGCCAACCTGATGTCGCTGGGAGGACTTGCCATCGCAATCGGCCTGATGGTGGACGGCTCCGTGGTGGTAGTGGAAAACATCTTCGCCAGGCTCAGCCATGCCAGGCATGATCATCACCCGGAAGACAAATTCGCCAAGCTGCATGTGGTGCTTACCGCCGTGCAGGAGGTCGCCACCCCAACGCTGTTTGGAGTTACGATCATCATCCTGGTGTTTCTGCCGCTGATGACGCTGCAAGGAATGGAGGGGAAACTGTTTGCGCCGCTGGCATACACCATCGCCATCGCGCTGGCAATCTCCCTCGTACTCTCTCTGACACTTTCGCCGGTCCTCTCTTCCTATCTGCTGAAAGGCGGTTCTGAAGAGGACACGCGGCTGGTGCGCCTGCTGCGCGCGCCTTATACCCGGGTGCTGCATTGGGCGCTCGGTCATCGGAAAATCACCGTCCTCGCCGTTGTCCTCGTCTTCTTCGGCTCGCTTTCTCTCTTCCCTTTTCTCGGCACATCTTTCATTCCGGAAATGCAGGAGGGAACGCTTTCACCCAATGCAGACCGGGTGCCGAACATTTCGCTCGACGAATCGCTCAAGATGGAACGGGAGATGCAGCGTCTTATGCTGCAGGTTCCCGGCGTCGACAATGTGGTTTCGCGCCTGGGGCGTGGTGAATCGCCTGCAGATCCCGCAGGTCCCAATGAGGCCGACGTGCTCGCCTCCCTTACCCCGTTTGATAAGCGGCCCCGTGGCATGACCCAGGACACGATCGCCGAACAGATTCGTGCGCGGCTGGCGGCGTTGCCGGGGATCAATCTGGTGATGTCCCAACCCATCAGCGACCGCGTCGATGAGATGGTCTCCGGTGTTCGGGCGGATGTGGCGGTCATGCTATTTGGCGATGACCTGGACACTCTTGTCGAGAAGGCCAGTGAAATCGCCCGGGTGGCGACCGGAATCCGAGGCACGCAGGACACACGCGTCGACCGCGTCGGTGGCCAGCAGTACCTCACCATCAAGATCGACCGAGGCGCCATCGCGCGTTATGGCCTGAATGCGGAAAACGTCAACGACGTCATTGAGACCGCAATCGCCGGCAAGACAGCCACTGAAATCTATGAAGGCGAACGCAGGTTTGCTGGCGTCGTCCGCCTTCCGGAAAACCTGCGCGATAGCGTAGGGGACATTCGGGAGCTGCAGATCAGCTCGCCGGATGGGCTGCGAATTCCGCTGAAGGACCTTGCCAGCGTGAAGGTGCTCGAAGGCCCCGCACTGATCAATCGCAGTATGGGCAAACGGCGCATCGTGGTGGGTGTCAATGTGCAGGACCGCGACCTGGGCGGATACGTGAAAGAACTCCAGAACAGGGTCGATCGGGAAGTCCAATTACCCGCAGGATATTACATTGAGTGGGGCGGTCAGTTTCACAACATGCAGCGCGCCATGCATCATCTGAAGGTGATTGTCCCTATCACCATCGCGGCCATATTCTTTTTGCTGTTCATCCTCTTCCACTCCGTCCGATTTGCCGCGCTTATCATCACCGTCTTGCCGCTTGCCTCGATCGGCGGCATCCTCGGCCTCTTTGTATCGGGAGAATATCTCTCCGTACCGGCTTCGGTAGGGTTCATCGCTTTGTGGGGTATTGCCGTGCTGAACGGTGTCGTGCTGGTGTCGTATATCCGCAAATTGCGTCAGGAAGGAATGTCGCAGGCAGAGGCGGTGCACGAGGGTACCCGGCTGCGCTTCAGGCCGGTCATGATGACGGCCACCGTGGCGGCCCTGGGACTGGCTCCATTTCTGTTTGCCACCGGTCCCGGCTCTGAGATCCAGCGTCCGCTGGCTATTGTCGTGATTGGCGGCCTGGTCAGTTCCACAGCACTGACTCTTCTCTTGTTGCCGGTCGTTTATGCATTCTTCGAAGGAAAAGAGCTCGTCGACCCACATTAAACCGACAATCGGATCGAACGAATGCAATTTTTCTCCCACTTTTCGGGCGAAAAACTGTGGGGGGATTGAGGGACAGCCGCGGGATAGACATTTGCCCAACGCGGAAGCTGAATCGCGGCTCTCAGTGCTATCTTTTGTGGCGCTTCTTCAGATTTTTCTGCGACCTCCTCTGCTCTTTTCTCATCTTCTTTTGTTGTTTCTTCTGTCGCTTTAAATACGCCTTCCTCGAATTCGACGATTTGTTGTGCGTGAGGTGCTGTGCTGGGTTCGAGGTTGCCTGAGCGACCGGCGGGAAAGCAGCGCAGGCCAAAAGCGATACGTAAAGAACGCAGTGGATACGTTTCGTCACAATTCACTCCGGATGAAGCTTGCCCTGCATTCTACAGTCCTCTTCACTTCCGTGCCTATGTGACTGAGTGGCTTCCCCCAGGATGCGGTGACACCGGGTACTTGAAAGCCTGCCCGCATACCGCGACTCGGTTTCCTCTAAAAGGATTGCGCGCACGTTTGACCAGGCCTGCGCTCGCTCCCAGCTGCCGGTGGAGAGATGTACCAAGCACTACGAACGACGACGCCTTGAACGACTGCCGAACATTCAAAGAGCGCAAGCGTATCTTTGTTGCTCAATTGGGTTGTCGCTCGAGACTGATCGCGAGATTTGCGTTATCCCAGAACGCACTCGACGCCATTCTTCTTAAGCATCTGCTGATACTCCGGATCCAGTTCCCTGTCCGAAACGATCTGGTCGATGTCGCCGAGCGGGGCGACGTGGATCATGGAGTCGCGACCAAACTTCGATCGGTCCGCAACGATGACGACCTTCCGCGCCGCGCGAATCATGGCGCGAATCGATTCCACATTCAGGCTGTTCGAATCGCTGATTCCGGAGGCGGTCACGCCGCCAATCCCCATGATGAGTATGTCCGCGGAAACGCTATCGAGCATGCGCTCGCAAATAGGCCCAATCTGCACCCCCAGCCTGGGATAGAGATATCCACCCGTGAGGGTTACTTCGGCATGTCTGCTGTCCCAGAAAATCTGCGCGACAGGAACGGAATTGGTGACGATCTGGATTAACCGATTGCTAAGGTTGTTGGCTACCTCGGCCACCGTCGATCCCCCGCCCAGGATCACGGTCTGACCGTCTTTCACTAAGGAAGCGGCGACTTTCCCAATGCGAACTTTCTCGTCGTGGCAACTGATGGAGAGCCGCTTGAAATCCAG
>JAJYSL010000508.1 GCA_021793595.1 Acidobacteriota bacterium | reverse complement strand
ATAACATTTTCCAATTCGCGCACATTGCCGGGCCAGGAGTAATCGATCAAAATGCGCATGGCATCCGGAGAAATGGTGCGCAAGGGAAGCTGGTTCTCCTCGCAGAAGCGCTTGAGGCAGTGTGCGGCCAACTGAGGAATGTCTTCTCTGCGATTTCGCAGCGGCGGCAGCTCAATGGTGATGACGTTGAGCCTATAGTAGAGATCTTCGCGGAATCGACCCTCGCGCACAGCGACCCGAAGATCGGCGTTGGTGGCAGCTACAATGCGCACGTCCACCTGAATCTCTTGCACGCCGCCCACCAGCATAAATTTGCGGTCTTGCAAAACACGCAGCAGCTTCGCCTGAGTATCGAGCGCCATGGTGCCGATTTCATCCAGAAACAAGGTGCCGCCGTTGGCAATTTCAAACAGGCCTTTCTTGGAGGCGATGGCGGAAGTAAACGCTCCTTTGACATGGCCGAATAGAGTGCTTTCCAGCAGATCGGAGGGAACCGCTCCAGTATGCACCGGAACGAAGGGTTTATCGCGGCGGGGTGAGTGCGAGTGGATGGCTTTCGCGATCAACTCCTTGCCAGTTCCGCTTTCGCCCTGAACCAGAATGGTGGAGCGGCTGGGCGCAACCTGGCCCACCAGGTCCAGCACGGCCAGCATGGGCTCACTTTTGCCGATGATATTTTCAAAGCTGTAGCGCTGCTTCAAGGCGCGCTTCAGTTGGATGTTTTCCGTTTCGGCGCGATGCTGTCCGATGGCGCCGCGGATATCGGCGAGGAGTTTTTCGTTGTCCCACGGCTTCTGTATAAAGTTGTTGGCGCCGTACTGCATGGCTTCGACGACGTTCTGTACGGTGCCATAGGCAGTGATCATGATGACCGGAAGATTGGCGTGCCGCTCGCGGATGACCTGCAGAACTTCAAACCCACTTTGCCCGGGGAGCGCGAGGTCGAGCAATACCAGATCGTAGACGGACTCCTCCAATTGGCGCAGGCCGGCGGGACCGTCGGGCGCGGTACTGACCTGAAAACCTTCCAATTGCAACAGGAGTTCGAGGGATTCTCGGATGGCCGCTTCATCGTCGATGATGAGCAGGCGAAGGGGCAGCGGGCTCTCTTGTTCGTGCGAGTTCGATTGCGATGCGTCAGGCATGAACGGGCTTCCTTAAGATGGGGAATTGCAGGTGGAATGTGGTGCCGTGACCCGGTTGGCTTTCCACGTGGATCTTACCAGCGTGTTCCTGAATAATGCCGTAGCTGACCGAAAGCCCCAGTCCGGTTCCACGCCGCTGGCCTTCCACCACCGCGGTTTTCGTGGTGAAAAAGGGATCGTAGATGCGGCACAGGTTTTCCGCCGCAATGCCGGAGCCGGTATCGCCTACAATGACTTCAATCTGTCCATTGGCGATGGTTTCCACTCGCAGCACGCCGCCACCGGCCATGGCGTCTTTGGCGTTAAGAAACAGGTTAAGAAAGACCTGCTGCAGTTTACCCATGTTGCCGAGGATGTCCGGCAAATCGGGTTGCAGCGCCAGCTCAACGGAAATATTCGCGGTGGTGAACTGATGATGTAGCAGCGCCAGCGTCTCTTCCAGAACGTGATTGATGCTGATGGCCTTGAACTCGATGGTGCTGGTACGGGAGAAATTGAGCAGGCTATTCACGATTTCCGATGCGCGAAAAGTTTGCTGCGTAATTTTGTCGAGCAGCGGTCCGGTCCGCTCATCTCCGCGAATCTGCTTGGCCATCATTTGGGTGTAAGACGAGATCACGGCCAGCGGAGTATTCACCTCATGCGCGATGCCGGCCGCCAGCAAGCCAATGGAGGAAAGCTTATCTGCCTGCATCAGTTGGTTTTCCAACTGCACGCGTTCGGTGATGTCGTCGACCAGGATGATACGACCGACGGTAGTGAAATCCTTATCCACCAGGGGGGCGATGGCGATGTTGGCGTTTCTCACTTCTCCGGTGCGAGTTGCCAACTGGAATTTATATAGATTGTGCACGCCCGACTCGTGTTTCACGCGGTCGTACTCGGCGAGAAAGTCAGCGGGAAACAGATTGGCAAGAGGCTGATTCAGAGCGTCGGAACGGGGCACGGCGAACATGGATTCCATCTGGGCATTCCAGCTGTCGATGCGGTCCGCAAGGTCGACCGCCAGAATACCAATGTTGATCGACTCGACGATATTCTCGTTGAACTCTTTGAGCTGCTCATACTCGGCAATCTTCTCCTCAAGGCGGGCATACAAGCGGGCGTTTTGGATGGCAATGCCGACATAGCTTGCCAGCGTCTCCAGCAACTCCACATCCTGGCTGGAAAGGAAGTCTCCATTGGTGGTGCGGCCCAGGCCCAGCACCGCGATGGTGCGCTGCTGCACGCGGCAGGGCAGGTAATAGTTCAAATCGAGTTGGGCGACGGTGCGCTGTTGACTTTCGGTTAGGTGGGGCGCGTTCTGGGTGCTCTCCAGAAAAATGTGCGATCCATCCTGGTACCCGTCGAAACGAAGAAATCCTGTATCAAGGTGCTCCGCATAACCTTGCGCCGTGGCTGGGATGCCGTGAGATGCTGCCAAGCGGAAACGGGAAGTGCCGCCATCCTGTTCGTCGTCGAGAAATACCCCGACTCGGGCTACCTGAAGGATGCGGGGCAGGCGATCGACCAGGGCGTTGAGCAGAGCGCGCAGGTCGGTTTGCGTGTTGAGGCTGCGGGCAAACTCCACCAGGGTAGCGCGGGAATCGAGCCGTTTGCGATCGAAGACGCGATCTACGCGATCCTGAATGGCGCGCTTGATGGGATCGAAGACCAGCGCCGCCACGATAATGGCGGCCGCCAATCCCCACCCGCCTGTAGCGGGCAGTCGCTTATGGGCAACCTCGCCGACAAACGCAACCGCGCCAAAATAGATGGCGACGAGGGTTCCAGTGGCCAGGGTATAGGTTACGCCGCGCTTGAAGATCAGATCCACATCCATCAGGCGGTAGCGCACAATGGCGTAACTGAACGTGAGTGGAACGAAAACCAGGCACAGCACACCAATCTCAGTGAGCAGTTTGTTGGCAGACGGCCCGAATACGAGATAAGGAATGGCGTAGAGGAACGTAAAAGGTATGACCGCGAGCATGGCGCCGCGGGTAAGCCATTTCAGTTGCTGGCGGGTCAAGGGATTGTCTGCACGACGATAATTCAGGAAGAAAACCAACGCCGCCGCCACGTAGTAGACGGCCATATAGCCGACCCCGATCTGATCCAGGCGGTGGTTCAACAGGGCGGTTGCGGACCAGAGACGGATGGCCGCGATGTTGAGGCAAACTATCG
>JAJYSL010000507.1 GCA_021793595.1 Acidobacteriota bacterium | reverse complement strand
GGAGAATCGAGCGTCTTCTCGACCGCAAATACATGGGGCCACGCGCTGATGCGTGGCCCCATGAGTGTACCTCTGTCAAACTGCCGTGCGAAAACTCTCAATGCATCTGCTGCAGCTTTTGTGCGGCGATCTGGCCAGCCGTGGTCTTCGTGTCCTTGTCCTTCAGCTGCGCGTAAATTTGCTTTGCCTGCGCCGGATTTGTCTGCTCGTAGATGCCGGCCAGTTCCAGTTTCGATTGACCGACTGGCACTGCGGTCGTGGGATGGGCAATAAGGCGATTCAGCAACGCGACTGCATCGGAGGTTCTCCCGTTTTGGCGATAGAGGCTGACCAGCCCCATGTCCGCAAGGGATCTCAGGCTTGCGTCGCCATGGTCCGCCACTTTTTTCAGAGTGGTCTCAGCGGCCGCTGTATTGCCGATCTCCATATACGTCAGGCCGGCGAAGTAGAGCGCATTCTTGCCCGCGTCCGTCGAACCGAAACGATCTGCCACCTTCAGGAATTCCGCATTTGCGGCCTTGGCCCGCGCCACAGCGGAAGCATAGGTCCGTATTCCAGGCTCCGGCGGGGTGCCGGGCTGCTCCACGGGAGCGCTGTAGATATCCATCGCAGCTCCAAAGGCGACCGAAGCTTCATCCTGGCGATGCTGATAGAAAAGAATACTGCTGATGCCGATGATCAGGACGCCGATTACGATTGCCGAGACAAGGATCGCTTGCGACTTGTGATCTTCCAGCCAGCCTAAGGCGCTGTTTGCGTGGTCAATAAGGGCATCGTGTTTAATGGCATGTCGGGTTTGCGTATCCACAGGGTTAAGCCGGATTCCTTCGCGGGAGGTTAGATGGTGGCGGCAGCATAGCCAGCGCGCTGCTCCTTCAAGTGTAGCAGCCGCAAAAATGGGGCGCAAACGAATGTTCCGGCGGAATCAGGCCCCGATCGGCAATGGGTGCTGAGCACTTCAAGGTGCAACGGGGGCTGCGGCGGCGGCATTCTGGGCCGATAGCAGGCTCCGCACCAGGCGGGTCGGAACGACCGCCTGAAAGATGGCTCTCTTGCCCTTTTGGCCCACCTTCATGCTGCGTACAAATGCCTCCCAGTCGGCCGTGTTCGCATCCTGAGCGCCAATCGTGACTTGTGTCGAACGAAGGAGACCGAGTGCCAGATTCACCATCTCGACAGACTCTTTGGCCGTGGCTGCATCCGGCGCAATCTCTTCCAACCGCATGTGCACAGACCCAAGGTACCGGATGGAGCCAATAAATGTAGCGCCTGCGGGCACCGTCAACGGCAGTCCAAAAGCGTGGAACTGTATCCCCGGACCCGTCGCGGGCACAATCTCGCCGATTCCCCAGGCCTCGGAAAGCAGCGGCACTTTCGAATAATATTGCGACAACAGGGTATCGCCAGTGAACGGCGACGCCGCGGAATGATAACGGTCGATTATGGAGTGGATTTGCTCCGCCGTCGGAGCATTGGAGACCGCTACCAGATCATAGCCCAGCACCACGACTCGATCGGCCCGGCCCTGGTGCTCAATCGAGTAGATTTCATGGCCGGCATAATTTTCGCGGGAAGACGACTGCGCCTCCAGATAGTTCGTCAATCGCTGTCCATCGAAGCGCCCCTGAAATACCTCAGAATACGCAACTGCCCCGTTCGGACCATTGGGATCTGCCATGCGATGGATTGCAAAAGCGGCTTCATCGAGATCGCGCTCGAACACAATGCCCGTCGCGTCGATGAACTTTTGATAATCAGGGTCGTGCGCCACAGGGTGCTGATCCAACCGGGTCAGAGTTCGCAACGGCTTCAAATTGAAGTAGACAATGGCGTCGGCCTCCGGAAGAATGCTTGCGACTTCCGGCGGCGCCTGTTTGCGCAGATAAACGGCGGTCACCAGCGCGGCCAGGACGGCAAGTACAATCGCCAGGCTCATCCATGTGCGTCTACGCATGGGAAGGCGCGAACCTCATGCGCTGAATGCGGAGAAGATGGATGCGGAAACCAGGGATACGACTTCGGCCACTTGAATCAGTCATTGACGTTGCATCTGGCGACGATCTCTCCGATTCGCAAATAGTCCGTCGGCTAACGACGCCCCACCGCGAAAGAAGAAATGTGATTCCGAGAATAGCATGAATCCGTCTCCTGCAAAATAAACCTTACACCTCCGGAGTTGGGGGAAGGTTCATTCTGCAACTCGCGTCAACTCCAGCCCCTGCCCGATCGGCAGAGTGACAGACGCTGCTCCCCGGTGTGAGCGCACATGCGCAACATAGTCCGTGAGGTGATGCGACAGTATGTTATCCGCAACAACAACGCCCCCTGGACGAAGGCGTAACATGTCGAAGAAGCGAATGTAATCCTGTTTCTCGCAGTCGATCAGGACAAATTCAATGTCGTTCAGGTGGGGCAGAATCTGCGCAGCATCGCCAAGACGAAAATCCACAAAATTCCTGAGACCAAGTTTGCCAATGGTTTCTTTGGATTCGGCCTGGCGTGTGGCCTCAATCTCCAGTGAGATCAGCTTGCCCTGCGTCTGCTGCGCGGCCGCGGCCAGCGCAATGGTGGAAATACCGCTCGATCCACCAATCTCGACGATCTTTCTAGCGCCGATACCGGAGACGAGAGCCGACAGAAATTCAGCGCTCACCGGGGCAAGATTGCGATGGCGTTCCGCGAAGGGAACGTTTGCACTATCCTGCTGCACCTTGCGAGCCCACAAGCGCTGAATCTCTGCGCGATGGCTTTCATTCAACATTGCAAATCCAACATTGAGTCAAGAAACGGGCCGCTACTTATGTTCCGCTTTCACAGCAGCTTCCGCTGCCTGAAAACCAATCTTGGAATGGTGGCCGTCGCAGAAGGGCTTGTTGACCGAAGCTCCACAGCGGCAGAGCGCAACTTTCTCTTTGCCGGTCAGGTCGTAGCGATTTCCTTCGGCATCGGTCAGTTCCAGTTCCGACAAATCTCCTGTGACCATGAAGGGGCCATTCTTAAGTGCAACGGTCTTGATCGGCATCGATATCTTTCTCCTTACAAAAATTTGTGAATTGGTTTTGAGGAAGTTCCGACCAACGAAGCGATGGAGCGGACCGGCCCGTACCCAGTAGATGCCGGTGCGGGCCAGAATGGTTCGCTCCGACGCTGCGAACTCGTTACTGAAGCAGCGTCGGCTCTTCTCCGTTTTCTTTCTCTTCTGGCGGAATAACAACCGCGGCGGCCACCTTGTCCGGCTCCTCCAGATTCAGGAGACGCACACCTTGCGTCGACCGACCCGCCGCGCGCACCGTTTTGGTATCGATGCGGATGATCT
>JAJYSL010000506.1 GCA_021793595.1 Acidobacteriota bacterium | reverse complement strand
GCCTTCCGCACCTCGAACGGCGTCGGCATCGGGAGTTGCGATTTCGGTGCTGATTCCTCACGGCCTGCTTCCTCACTGTGTACGCTTCCACCCGCCAGTCACCCGGCGAATGGCAACACTCGTTACTAACCTGCCTGCTCAACTTTAGTCAGGCGGGACTTTCACCCGCTCGGTTGAAACAAGAGGTTTCACAGACTCGCCATCTGCTCCCCCTCCTCCAGACTTTTCCCAGCGCGATCGGGGCCTGCTCAGCGTTTACTCTTATTACGGCCTGCACGCTCGCCAAGTCGCCTAAGCGACCCTCTACACCGAAGGCTTCAGCGACTTCGTTACCTCTGCCGCTGCTTCGATTGCTACCGGGTGGAGCGAACCAGTTCCCGGGTGGGATTCGCACCCACTGTTGGACCAGCGCCTTTCACGGCGCACCAAATATCTTTGGCTAGGAGTTTCCTCGAACCACTACCGACCAGGTTTGCTCAGACGTAACATCTCAACTCCATCCGCCGGTACGATCACCGTGTAGTTCTGTTTCACAACGCCGATGTCCTGGTGGCTCCATAAATTGCGCGCGACCGCTTGGCCATTCCAACCTATGTCCGCCAGCCGCAGCGTCATGAAATGGGGATGCCGGAGCCGGTTGAACAATCCGACGGCCATCGCGCCTCCTTCCAAGGGCCGGATCCACACTTCGAGCGGCCCGGTCGCATATGCACGATCGCCCTGTCTGCCAAGAGGATCCTGATCCACCGCAATGATTTCCTTATTCATCAGAATGCTCTTGGTCTCCGCAGTCATCTTCGTTAGATCGTTGCCCGCGATAAGAGGCGCTGCCAGGATAGACCACAGGCTCATCTGAGTTCGGTACTCGTCGGCAGTCATGCCGCCATTTCCCACCTCAAGCATGTCCGGATCGTTCCAGTGGCCAGGGCCGGCGTAAGCAGCCAGTCCGGCTTGCGAGAACCCGCGCAATGCCATCTCGTCATAGCTGTCTTTAATATCGGCAGAAGTCCTCCAAAGGTTTCCACCGACTTGCGCGCCCCACTCCCATGGTTTGCCATGTTGATTGGCGCTGATGCTGTAAACCATCGGCCGGCCTGTTGCCAGCAGCGCACGATGCATTTTCTCATAGGCCTGCTTCATCATCTGGTTCTGTTTTTCGAGATCATTTGGCGCCTCTTGCTTCATGACTTTACTGAAACTGCACAGGTCGTACTTAAGGAAGTCGGCGCCCCACGAGGCAAACATCGTCGCGTCCTGTTGCTCATGCCCATAACTTGCGGTGAAGCCTCCGCAAGTGACTGGCCCAGGCCCCGAGTAAATTCCAAATTTCAATCCCTTGGAATGGATGTAGTCGCCTAGCGCCTGCATGTCCTTGAATTTCTCCGGGTTCACATGCAGGACGCCGTTCGCATCGCGCTCTCCTTCCCAGCTTCCATCAATGTTCACATAGATGTAGCCAGCGTCACGCATGCCGCTGGAGACGAGCGCGTCCGCTGCGGCTCGAACATCGGCCTCGGTCACTTTCTTGCCAAAATGATTCCAACTGTTCCAGCCCATGGGTGGCGTCTGGGCCAACAAGGGGTTTTGCTGGGGCTGTTGCGCCATCGAAGTCGAAAGTGCAAATGAGAAAAATGCGAATGCTACTCCCAATCGGATAAACAATTTCATAAATATACTCCTGATCGCTCTTCCAAAATGTAAGCGCGATCATTATTGTTGTCAATAAAAACTCTTGTCCAACGCAAGATGAGTCGCTCATGACCGTTCCGGTCACAAGGGGTGATGAAAATGTTGCCGGGCGGGCGTAGCGTTGTAATCGACTGCATCTGGATCGAAGGCCGTTTCAGGCAGTGGTGCCGATAAGCCCGCAGATGAGTCCGGCCTGGAAGCCTGGAGGAACAAGGAATTGTCGCCGCTGCCGCGGCAGTGAGCACGCAAAGGAGACTCTCAGAGGAGAAGGCTTCCTCCGGAGGCAGTCCAGGAGGTAGAGCCATGCAAGTGGTATATGCACGTTGTGCTGGACTGGACGTACACCAGAAGACGGAATACGCACCGTCGCGAAATTCATCGGCCAGCACCGCGTCCATCTCCGCCCAGACCGCCAGCATTGGCTGGTAGCCGCGCTCGCCTTCATAGGTGCGCAGCGCCTGCTGCTTGTGGCTTTCGATGATGGTGGCGTCCTGGTCTACCGTCGCAATGCACTGCTCCGGGCAGCGCCGCCCCAGTTCCCGCACCAGCTCCCGATTCACTTCGCCCAGGCCGGCCAGCGCATCGGCCTCTTCCGGAATAAACGCGATCTGCTCCGGCTTCCGCCCGTCTCTGGCTTGCTCCAGCTTCTCCTCGGAATGGAACTGGTTCAGAAACTGCCGCGCCGCATCCGGAGAAGGAACCTCGTGGCCCAGCATTTCCTTCAGCCCGGCATCGTCGCGAAGATGCTGGAAGTCGTCCACCCGATCGCCGCCCACCGCGTTGAGCACCACGAAACTTTCCACCATCGTGGCCTCGTCGTAGCCGCGCTCCCGCTGCTTGATCTGCACATGCTGCCGCACGCTGGCCGGCACGCCCAGGGAGCGGCACGCCTGCACCACCAGCGGCACGCCGCCCCATGCCGTCAGCGTTTCTTGCAGTGGTTCATCGTCATTCTAATGAGCGTTCAAGTTAAGGCTAACTATCCAGGGCCAAGCGGTGAGGCTTCGAAGTCCGTCCGTATTGGCAGCCAAACGGGGCAAGCCAACTTCCAACTGCCGGATGACTGCATCCAAGTGGTGGAACCCTCGGTTGGGAAATTCTTTCTCTCGCAATTCGTCCCAGACATGCTCCTGGGGATTCAACTCGGGCGCGGGCGGCAGCGCCAACAAGCGGGTATTTTCCGGGATGACCAGATCTTTGGCCTTGTGCGAACTGGCCCCGACCAAGACCATCACGATGAGATCGGTCGGGTGTGCCTGGCTGACTTGGGTGAGGAACTCGCCCATTCTCGCGGTGTTCATCTCGCGGCACAACCGCCAATTCAACTGGCCTTCGAGCGGGCCCACCGCGCCATTGACATAGATGAACTGGCATTCGTAGCCATTGTTGATCATGGGCTGCAAGGGCACCGGAGCCCAGCATCGCCGAGGTCGCACCATGCGTCCGAAGCGGGCTTCGTCTTGAAACATCAAGCGCACCGGACGGTCCGCCGCCATCCCAGGTTTCAGCAGGGTAGCCAGCGTTTCCGGAAGTTCTTTTTCCATTCCGCTTGCGCATCTGGATCGCTTTTGGGATGGCGGGTGTCGGGAGCCACCTTGCGCCATCCATGGCGGGCCAACAAACGGTA
>JAJYSL010000078.1 GCA_021793595.1 Acidobacteriota bacterium | reverse complement strand
AGCGAGTGCCTTCCGCGCCCATCGGCGTGATCGATTCCGCGCGTGGATCAGCCAGCTTTCCGGTTCCGAAATAAATGGACTTACCTGCAAAGTCTCGTCCAAATTGCCGGACATACTCGTCATCGGAATTCAGAATCGCAGTTCCCATGCGCGGCAGCGATGCGATCAGTTCATATTTGGCGCGAGCAATCCCGGCCTGCCCGTCGGAAAAATTCTCGATATGTGCCGTGCCGACGTTGGTCACCACGCCCCAATCCGGAGCGGCAATCTTGCACAACGCGGCAATCTCCCCCGCGTGCGACATGCCCATTTCCAGAATCGCAACTTCATGTTCTGGCTGCAGCCGCAACAACTGCAACGGCAGGCCAAAATGATTGTTCAAATTCCCATGCGATTTATGCACGCGGAAACGCGATGCCAACACCTGCGCAATCGCTTCCTTGGTGGTGGTTTTTCCGGCGCTGCCGGTAATGCCGATGACGCGCCTTCCCCAATGACGACGCACCGAAGATGCCAGTCGCTGCATCGCTGTCAACGGTTCGTCCACCAGCAGCAGACGCTTTCGGGTCGCATCACTGGTATAGCGCGCAAGATGAGCCCGCGCAATCACCGCCGCAACCGCTCCCGCTTCTATCGACTGGTCAACAAAGTCATGCCCGTCGAAACGCTCCCCATGGATGGCAAAGAACAAATCGCCCGCCTGAATGTTTCGCGAGTCGATCGAATACCCCCTAGCAGTCGCCGTGCCGATATGGGCCGCCGTCGATCCAGCAGCAAACTCGGCTACCGTCCATTCGCGAATTTGTTCCAGACTCAGTTCCACTCCGCTCCCAGCAGTGCGCGTTGAGATTTTCGATAGCGCTCCAGCAACGCTTCTCTCGCTTCCGCTGCGTCGTCAAACGGAATCGTTCGATCGCGCAGGACTTGCACTTTCTCGTGACCCTTGCCGGCAATCACCACCACGTCGTTCTCTCGCGCCTTGCGCACGGCCATCCGAATCGCACGCGCACGATCCGCCTCTACCTCAAACTGCACGCCGCTCGCTTTCAGTCCCGGAAGAATTTCGTCGAGGATCGCGTCGGGATCTTCTGAGCGGGGATTATCGCTGGTCGCGATGACAAAGTCGCTGCCTTGTCCCGCTGCCAGACCCATTCGCGGACGCTTGCTGCGGTCGCGATCGCCACCACATCCGAATACGGTGATCACCCGCCCATGCCGCAGAGCCGCCAATTGACGCGCCAGCCGCGTCACGTTTCTCAGCGCGTCGTCAGTGTGAGCGTAGTCGACCGCGACGGTAAACGGCTGGCCACAATCCACCGTTTGAAATCGTCCGGGCACATACGAAATCGCTTCCACTCCGCGTGCAATTTCCTCAGGCGTCAATCCCCGAGCCATTGCCGCAGCAGAAGCTGCCAGCAAGTTCAGCACATTCACCGGTCCAGGCAGATGAGTCTGCAAATCCAAGCTCCCCGTCGGAGTCACCATTTGAAAGCGAGTTCCATTCGCGCCCAGCTGAACCTCTGCCGCGCGAAAATCTCCGCGCTCCAGTCCGAACTCCACCACTTCGCATCCCGCAGCTCGCGCCATAGGGAGCAGACGCCGCCCATATTCATCTTCACTATGGACGATCGCCACGCGTGGCGCAGCCGCTCCATTCTCCCCGGTAAACATCTTCGCCTTCGCTGCAAAATACGCTTCCATCGTGCCGTGAAAGTCGAGATGATCCTGAGTCAGGTTGGTAAATACGGCTGTATCCCAATGCAGGCCCCAGACTCTTCCCTGCTCCAATGCATGAGACGACACTTCCATCACCGCTTCGGTCGCGCCGGCCGCAACACCTTCGGCGAACAACTGCAACAGGTCACGCGATTCCGGCGTGGTGTGCGGAGAGGGTCGGACTTGATTGCCGACGTGGTATTCAATCGTACCAACCATAACAGAAATACGACCAGCGTTCCGCAGCATCGACTCCAACAAATATGTCGTCGTGGTCTTGCCGTTCGTACCGGTCACACCGCTCAGACGCAGACTGCGCTCGGGATGCGAAAGGAAGTTCGCGCTGATCTCCGCCAGTGCGCGGCGTCCATGCCCTACAAGGGCAACCGCAAGGTCAGGATGATCCTCGCGAATCTTCTGCCACGTCGGCTCCGAATCCGTCACCAGTGCGACAGCCCCTCGCTGCAGCGCGTTTTCTACAAAGCGGTTTCCATCCGTAGTGCCACCGTGCATGGCAACAAACAATGCACCACCGGACACTTTACGCGAGTCGTACACCACGTCGGTGACCCGCGGATAGGAGCCGGCGCGCTTGCGAAGCCTCACTCCGCGAAGCATTTCTTCAAACGACATGGACGGAAGTTCAAGCATGGCGACAAGCAAAAACAGTTCTTCTGCATTGAAGCATATTTCGACGCGATTTCAGAATTTAGATTGTGAATGAATTATGGATGAAACCGAACGACAACCGTCGTGCCGGCGGGAACCTTGGTGCCCGCAGCCGGAGCTTGCTGTGAAGCCACACCGCTGCCGTAGACGCGAACGTTCAATCCCAGGTTGGCCGCTGTCACCACCACATCCCGCATCGACTTGCCAACGAAAGCTGGCATTGTCACGGGCGCGCCCGACCCCAGAGTCACCGCCGACGCACTTTCAGCGGGCGGCGGCTGTAGCTTCGTCACTGGAATAGTCGTGCCGCGTGAAGATAGTGTCTCATCCGCATGGGCGGCGGCTTGAGCAGAATCATCCGTCGCTCGCTCCAACCCCGCGCTCGACATTGACGATGAAGTTTCAGATGCATTTTGCAGATAGGCACGGGCTTCATCCGCATCGGCAGCCGTGGCCTGAGATTTTACTGGCGGCGCGCGCAAAGGATCGTCCTTCGGCAGATGGTTCACTTCGGCAAACATCGCATCCAGATCCCCTACCTGCTCGCGATCTCCGTCGACATCTTCATGAGCCGTCTTCTTCTGTTCCGCGATCAACTTAGGCGGCTTGATCGGCATATCATGCGGCACGCCAAGATACTCCAACACCTCCTGCGCCAGTTCCTGAAAGACCGGGGCGCTCACTGCATGGCCAAAGTGCGAGCCCACCGTTGGCGAATCGATGATCACCGCGATCGTAATCGCTGGATTGTTGACCGGCGCGAACCCTACAAACGACGCAATGTATTTTGTCTTGGAATAGGTGCGCGTGCGCACATCAATTTTTTGCGCTGTCCCTGTCTTACCCGCCGCGCTATAGCCGTTCAACCGCGCGGTGTCACCAGTACCAAACATCACCACGCCTTCCATCATGCTGCGCATTTCCGCCGCGGTCATCGTGCTGATCACGCGGTGTGCACCGGGCGGCAAGGTGTCTGGAACTTCATCTTCCGGATGAAATGCTGCCGGTACCAGACGCGCGCTGCCTTTCTGATCCGAGCTTTTTTCAAGCACGATGTGCGGCGGCAGATACACGCCGCCATTGGCAATCGTCGATGCCATGGTGACCAGTTGGATTGGCGTCACGCCAATTTCCTGGCCCATGGGGATGGAGCCAATCGTCGTCGCCTGCCACCGGTCTGAAGGCTTGAGCAGGCCGCGGGTTTCGCCGGGAAGTTCGATCTCGGACTTCTGTCCAAATCCATAGTCGCGAATGTATCGATAGAAACGCTCTTTGCCGAGCCGCTCCGCAAGCTGGATGGCCACCACCTGGCTCGATTCCGCCAATGCCTGCCGAACGGACAGCGCATTTCCGTGGTGGTTCTCGTAGATAATGGCATCGCGATCGTCATGCACAATCCGGCCGGCAACATTGATCTGCCCGCCGAAGGTTGGGATTACAGAATCCGGCGTGACAAGTTTTTCCTGCAGCGCCGCCGAGAAAGGAACGAGCTTGAAAGTCGACCCCGGCTCATACACGTCGCTCACGGCATGGTTCAGCAGCATCGCCGGCCGGATTTCATGAATATTATTTGGGTTGAACGTGGGGCGAATCGCCAGCGCCAGGATCTGGCCAGTATGCGGGTCCTGCACCACCACCGTGCCATTCAGCGCTTTCGTCCGCGCCATGACATGGTCCAGGGCCTGCTCCGCCATAAACTGGATCTTCGCATCCAGCGTGAGCACCATATTTTCCCCGGGTGTCGGTTCCTTCTCGACGCTGCCATAGCTATGCCGGTGCGCATCGACCGCCGTCAGCATCTGTCCGGCGGTTCCATGTAACGCGCCGTCAAAGCGATGCTCGACTCCACCCAGACCGTTGTCGTCCAGACTCACATACCCCAGTACCTGCGCTGCCAGATCGTTGTCCGGATAGTAGCGCTTAAATTCTTTCTGAAAGTAGATTCCCTTCAGGTTCAAATCGCGCACTCGAGTAGCCACGTCCGCATCCACCTTGCGCGCCACCCATGCAAAGTCACGCGAACGGTGCAGACGCCCATCAATCTCTTTGGCGGCGGTGTATCGATCCGAAGGGTCTACGTGGACGATCCGCGCCAGTTGCCGCGCAGTCGCATCCTTATCCGCGATTTCGCCGGGAACGGCATAGATGGAATCCACCAGCACCGTCATAGCGAGCGGCTGCAGGTCGCGGTCGTACAGCATCCCGCGTCGAGGAGCAATCTGGAAGGTGTGGTCTTGCTGGCGGAATTCGCGCTCGGCATATTCGGCATGGCGAAAAACCTGCAACCATACCAGCCGCGCTGCGATCATGACGACCCAGACAATCAAAATCCCAATCAAGGTTACGAATCGCAACCTTGGAATGGGAGCAGAGAGCGCTGTTTTTGGTTTTCGGCTCATGCCGTGGTTCGATCCTGCATGTTGGATGGGCCTTTCGGCCACTCACAAACCGCGTAGCCGTTGTGTCCTAGTTTACCGGTTCGACGGCAACACTGGAACCGTCACCGACGCAAGTACAGGCGAGTTCGGGTCCGCATCGATCGTCGAAGGCGCCGACACCACTTGCCCCGGCTGCGGCGACTGCATGCCAATCTGGTGAGCCAGCCGATCGATCCGCTCCGACCGCGTCAGTTGCGCTTCCGTCAATCCAAGTTGATGGTTTTCTTCCTGCAGGTGCTGCAACAGAGCCTTCTCAGTCTCAATGTGATATCCGGTCTCGATGGAACTGAAATGTTGCCAGCTGTATACCATCAGCAACGCGAAAAAGAGAACTGCGGCGACGGCGAAGCTGCGCATCTCGCGCTTGCGGACCGGATCTTCAGCCTTGACCAGGCGCGAATTATCCAGACGCTTGTCGAAAAATACTTCGGGAGTGGGTCCGCGACGGGCGCGCTGCTGTGCCGCGAATAGCCAGCGATTGTGTTCCATCACCGCCTGGGCATTCCACTGACCCTTCTCCCGAAGTCTATCGATTACGACGCCTGCTGCTGCCATAGCATTTCCTCTACTGAATGGTTCCGTGTGTGTTGCTGTGAAAAAAAAGCCCGTTCCCCCCGGAAGCGGGCTCGTTTACATGGCTCCGTTCAATGCAGCTGCTATGGCCACGCAAGCGGCGATCGCAAGCAAACCGAATACAACCGCGCCCCATACTTCCATATGATTGTCGAAAAAGTTATAGATATGCGACATGGTCTTCCTCCTCGAATGGTCGGTTAAGGTTGAACGCTGGGCCTGCAATCTCTGCTGTTGCGCCCCTCGCTGCTCCCACTAGCCCTGTGCCGTTGCACTGGCCTTGATCTTGTTTGTTGCACTTCTCTCGTCCTCACGTCTCAGGCTTCCCTCACTTCTCGGGCCAGGCTCGTTGAGCTGGGAGGGATGGGTGACGTTCACTTGCATGCTGTTCTTTCGCCTGAAAGAGGGGTGGGGACGAGCCCGGCCCGAACTTGCTCGGCTTAGCCGCTACTCCAGCTGCGCCGCAAAATTTTTTCCTGCTCCTTTACCGGCCTTCTGCTTTTCGCCGGATGAGTTGCCCGCTCCGCCGCCCGTAACTTGGCACTGCGGGATCGCGGATTGCTGCGAATCTCTTCTTCGCTTGCGGTCACTGGCTTCGGCGTCAACACCGTCCAGGTTCCGCTCGCCTTGCCTTCTCGAAACGCGTCTTTCACGATGCGGTCTTCGAGAGAGTGGAAACTGATGGCCACCATTCTGCCCCCTGGCCGCAATAATTGCGGCGCCACCTGGAGCAACGAAGCGATCTGATCGAGTTCCCCATTCACGTAAATTCGGAGGGCTTGAAATACCCGTGTCGCTGGATGAATCCGATCGCTTTTTATTGCCGGGGCGCTGCTTGTAACCACTCTGGCGAGTTGTGCCGTGGTTGTTACCGGCCGCGCCCTGACAATTGCTCTGGCGATTCTCCGCGACCTCCTCTCTTCTCCGAATTTGTAAATCAGATTTGCGAGGTCCTCTTCGCTCACCTGATTTACCACTTGTTCGGCAGTCACTCCGCTGCGCGGATCCATCCGCATGTCCAACGGTGCGTCTGCCTGAAAACTGAATCCTCTCTGTGCCGTGTCCAGCTGTAGCGAGCTGACCCCAAAGTCGGCCAATATTCCGTCGATGCTTTGTGGTTCCGCCCAGCTCGCCGCTTCCGCGAAAGCCGCTGCGTGGATCGTGATGCGGGGCATCTGTTCCTTCAGTTCCGCCCGCAATGCCATGAACCGTATCGCTGCGCTCTCGATGGCCTCCGGATCGCGATCCAATGCGATCAGGTGACCTTCCGGACCCAACCGGCGGGCAATCGCTTCACTGTGCCCGCCCAGGCCGAGCGTTGCATCCATGTAGGTGCCGCCCGGCAGGATTCGTAAAAACTCCATTGCTTCTTCTAAAAGAACCGGCACATGTCGTTGACTTCGACCGCGCGCCCCCTGAGGAGCTTTGTCTTCCATCGCTACAGCCCGTAGGCCCCTAGTACATCCGCATCCGCATCCGTCAGAGGATTCGCATCCATCTCCTGGCGAATGGCATCCATGTTCGTCACTTCAAGAAACGTCAGCATTCCGAACACCGCCACGTCTCCGATCACCTGCGCCTTTTCCCGTAAGATCTGCGGGATCAGCAGCCGGCCCTGCGAGTCCATTTCGGCGTTCTGACCGTAATAACTGGTTGCCGTAAGCAGTCTTTTCTTCGACGGGTTGGAATTGGGCATATTCATCAGCTTCTGTTCGATCTTTTCCCATTCCTCCATCGGGTACACCTTGGCCGTTTTTCCGTTCTCGCTGGTGATGTAAAACTTCGTCCCGTACCGTTCCTCAATCTCGCGCTTGAATTCCGCAGGTACCTTCAGCCGTCCCTTTTCATCGACCCGGGTTGGATGGTTGCCGCGAAACATGCCATGTGCCTCTTCCGTATTCCTTGCAAAATCGAGAAAACGACCAACTCAGCTCCACTTTGCTCCAGAGTCGCCTTGGCTTCTGCCTTACTCAACCACTTTAGACCACTTTCGTCCACAACTGTATCGCACTCTGGGTGCTTGTCCAACAAAAAATTTGCATTCACGAAAGAATTTCTCTGTGGGGGCCGGTGGAAAACTCCGGAAAGTGTGGCTGTCGGTGGGATTGGACCCTACAGATGGTGTTGGCAAGACAGATTCCAGGGCTGCCATGGCGCTTGCACGGGCCCATTGCGAATCACCTTGGAGGTGGATCAGAGTGGTGAATCAGGATGGAAATCTGAGTTCCGAGCGCGGAACATCGTCTGACGCCCGCTGTCCGGATAGGTATTCTGTTCGCGGTTATTTGCCAGTCGTGGAGCGTTCGGTGCAATTCCTACCCGGCAGGCGCGGCCGGGCCGTACTGGCGGCAGTTGTTGTTCACTTGGGAGATCGTCCCGAAACGGTCCGGCATCGGTTCAGCAAAGCAACCCAGCCCGCTGCTCGAACCGCGCGGACATTAACGCAACCGGCGCACGATGCCAATCGGTATGTTTCCAATTCGGCACTATCCGTCTTTACTTCTTCGGCAATACCAGCCACGCCAGGTAGATGGCGATTAGAACATTCACTGCCAGAAGCACCAGGGTCCAGTGGTTCGGATGGTGAATCAACTTGAACGCTTCCAGCGGTAGCAACGCCACCGTCAAGATCAGGGTAAAGTATTCCGCCCAGCGTTGCTCCAGCACCAATCCGGTGCCCTCAACAAAATCCAGTCCCGCATAAATAAAAACCACCGCGCTCAACTGCTTCAGGCGATGGTCATTCAACAGCGTAACCTTGTCGAGCAGCATGGCAATGGCCTGTCTGTCCGGATCCAGGTGCAGAGCAGCCACCGTCTGCAGCGCGAACAAGTACAGGTCGCGGTGCAGCATGCGCAGCAAACCAAAGCCGAGGGCTACAAAAAACGCACCCTTCACCAGCTTCAGCACACCAATCAACTCCAACCAGCGGTGGTGCTGGGGAGGATTGGCATTTCGCATTGACAGCGCAGTTGTCATGCCGACCGTCTCCTTGCCGGCGAACAAACATGCCTGACGAGTAAGAATGACAAGCGTCTAGAACTTGAACACGAAGCCGACCTGGGGCTCGGCAATGTTGATCAGACTATTGGTGGCCAGCAGCGGATTTTTATAGCCCGGCGCATGACCCACCAGTCCGCGGTATTGAAGCCGAATCGACATAAAGTTGGGAAGCATGGACGGATGATAGTCTGCTCCCGCGCCATATTCGAAGGTTGGAACCTTGATCGGCTTGACCGGAAGCGCCGGTTGGCCCGGCGGCGCTTCAACATAGCTCGAAATGTTGTACGAAATCAGCCCGGCGCCGGCCAGCACAAAAGGCTGAAACCCGTGGTAGAGACGTGGCACCGTCCCAACGTAGTCGATGGTGAAAGACTTGGCGTGCGAATACACCACACCATCCTGGATATACGTCCCGCCCGTGAAGAATTGCGTCGCGGGGTTATAGCCGAAGTTCATCTCGAGACCGAAAATCGGGCTGAAGACATGCCGAGCACCAATTCTGAACCCAGGAGATGAGTCGGCCGATTGTTTCAATGACGGAGTGCCCGGGGGAACCGTGCCGGTCACTATGTCAGCGGCGGCGTTGCCGGTGGCCGTCGAAGGAAACGTTCCGAAGATATTGACGTTGATATCCGTGTTTTTTACGATCACGTCCGTCTTTTCAACCAGCGTCTTCTGACCAAAGGATGACAAAGCGACGAAGAAAAATCCGACTGTACAGTACAGCGCGGCCGTGGATACTCGCCGCAGCAAATGTTTAGAAACCATTTCCATATTGTCATTCATAGCTGGCAGATTCGCCAAATGGATGAAACCGTGCATTCGGGTGCCACGAACGCGCGAAGCACAGTCACGATAACGGGATCGCTGGGAATCTTAGCCAACTTGGTCCGGTTGCGAAGTCTACTGAATTACCTTCGACGAGTCAGGAGAAATCCCCTGGCAGTCAGCGCCCTGATATGCGCTTTCGAAGTTCATATCCACCACAATCGGCTGTGCTTGCGATTGCGTCATTGATTCCACATGCACTTTTCCGGTCATCTTCTCCGAACTCGTGAATTTTGCGTCAACGTGACCTGTCGAGCTGTATCGCCCGTCGGGAGATTTACAAGCCATGTCGGCCGACATACCAGTGACAGTTTGGTGTTCATTCGTAAACTTGCAATCGTGATTACGCTGCATGTGGCTAAACATGTCTTTCCACTTCTCCGGCGTCAAGCAGGACTGGGAAACGATTGTCTGTGGCTCGCCCCCGGGGATCGGCCTGCCCATGGCCTTCAGTCGAGCGGCGACCTCCGGTGGAATCTGGAATCCGGTCATCGTGCTCGTTGTCGTTGTCTGCCACAGACCCATTTTCACGGGGGGCGCTTCGATAGTCTGCGCAAGTGCTGAGCCGAAAAACCCCAGGATTGAGACCAGAAAAAAGATCCGATGCTTCTGCATATGCACCTCCAACTCCGTTAAGGCTTAGCTCAACCGGGCGAAGTCAGTATCGTCGGGAAAGCCGAGGTTGTAAAGCAAAATGGATAAGCGTACCCGCAGGCAAGCCGGTCGAAGATTGGTTTTGAAGATTGGTTCTATTGACGGCGAGGAAAAACAGCACCATCCAGCACCGTCTGGGGCAGGAAATCTATGGGTTCGACGGATTGCAAGAAAATCCACCAGCCTCACCGTGACCAGCGAAGATTCAGCCGGTGACCGCGAAGCGCTTGCGTGGCAGCGACTTCAGGTATAGCCGTGACTTTTCAAGAGCTGCAGCAACCGACAGGCCATATTTTTCTCGCAGTTGATCAACTTTGCCGTGTTCGATAAAGGCATCGGGCCAGCCGATTCGCACCACTGGCACGCGTAGATTCTGGCTGGAGAGATGTTCCAGCACCGCGCTGCCAAATCCGCCCATCAGCACCTGATCTTCAAAGGTAACAATCAACCCCACGCGGCGCGCATATTTTTCCAGCAACTCGGTATCGAGCGGCTTGGCGAAACGTGCGTTGACCAGCGCCGCGGAATAACCTTCCCGCTCCAACTGGCTGTGAAACTCCGACGCCATCGGCACCATTGCGCCAAGTCCCCAAATGGCGATCTCGCTGCCTTCATGCAGCACTTCCGCCTTGCCGATCGGCAGGGCAACCGGCTCTTCCTTGACGACAGTTCCGGGGCCGGGGCCGCGCGGATAGCGAACCGCTGACGGGCCGTCATATTCCAGTGCTGTTTGAAGCATGTCCGCCAATTCGTCTTCATCCTTGGGCGCCATCACAACGATGTTTGGCACGCCGCGCAAATAACTGATGTCGAACAACCCATGATGCGTCGGACCGTCGTCTCCGGAAAGCCCAGCGCGATCCATACAGAACACCACTGGCAAGTTCTGCAGGCACACGTCATGGATAATGGGATCGTAGGCACGCTGCAAAAACGTCGAGTAGATTGCGCAGAAGGGATGCAGCCCTTGTGTCGCCATTCCCGCCGCAAAAATTACCGCATGCTCTTCCGCGATGCCGACATCGAAATAGCGTTTCGGATGGTGTGGCCGAAACAGGTCAAGCGCGGTTCCATTCGGCATGGCTGCCGTAATTGCAACCACTTTGTCGTTGCGGTCGGCCAGCTTCACCATCGTTTCGGCAAACACTTCGGCATAGGCCTTCGTTCCCGTCGCCTTGGTCTCTCCGGTTTCCGGATCGTAGGGTCCAAGACCGTGGAATTTCTTCTGTTTGTCGAGTGCGGGCTGAAATCCACGCCCCTTCTGCGTCAGCGCATGCAGAATCACAGGCCGATTCTGCGTCTTCAAGAACTTGAACGTCTCAATCAGCAAGCCAAGATTGTGTCCATCGATCGGGCCATAGTAGGTCAGGCCGAATTCTTCGAAGATCAGAGACGGCAGCAGCAATCCCTTGGCAGCCTCTTCCGCTCGGCGAACCACGTGACCCACCGTCTTGCCGCCAAACTTTTCAATCAGTCGGCCGGCCCGCTCATGCAGGTAAACGTAGCGTTCGTTGGCAACAATGCGATGCAGGTATGAGGAAATGGCGCCAACGTTGCGATCGATCGACCACTCATTGTCATTCAGCACGATAATCAGCCGCTTGGTCTGGCTGGCGACGTTGTTCAGCGCCTCGTAGGAAATACCGTTCGTAAAAGCAGCATCGCCAGCCAGCGCAATCACGTGCTCTTTGCCGCCAGTCAGGTCGCGTGCCACCGCCATGCCCAGCGCCGCGGATAATGCCGTGCCGGCATGACCCGCCCCGTAGACGTCATGCTCGCTTTCCGTGCGCAGCATAAAACCATTCAACCCCGCGGGCTGCCGCATGGATTCAAACCGTTCTCGCCGCCCGGTCAGCAGTTTGTGAATGTATGCCTGGTGGCTGACATCGAAAACTAAATGGTCCCTGGGCGTGTCAAAAACCACATGCAGGGCCAGCGTCAGTTCCACCACTCCCAGATTCGGACCGAGATGGCCGCCAGTCTTCGCCAGCACCGTAATCATGCGCTCGCGAATCTCCTGCGCCAACTGCTCCAGTTGCGGCAAGGTGAGTATTTTTACGTCCGCGGGAGACTGAATCGTATCGAGAATGTTGCTCATGTATTGTTAGGAGCCATCCTGACTTCTTCGACTACGGTCGAAGGTGCGACTGTAGTCGCCGGACGCCCATACCCATACCAGAGTATAGCTGAGAAACTTGCGCAGCTATGTCGCATACGCTGCTCAGTCAGATGCCAACTGTTTCGCAGCTGGCGTTTGCGCGTGCGTTTTCCTGTAGTCAAAATGCCGTTTCAGCCGCAGAAAATGGACTTCATACAGGTGATAGCTCAGGAAAGCGGCCAGAAAAACGGCCGTCGCGTTGACGCAAAACTCTATCAGTACCGCCAGTGGGCGGGAATGTAGGTATGGCGTCAACCAGATACGCAGGCTGGTACCCAGCAGTCGATCGGTCCATGTCGCGACCGCATGCGATACAAAAATATGCAGCACATAGATGCCATAACTGTATTTCCCCAGGCTACGGAGCCACGACCAGCGGAAAATGCGATGCGCAACCGACTCCGGTTCCAACGAAGCGATCAGGACGGAAACACATCCCAGCGCGATCACGGAATACCCAAAGGTAGCGCCGAAGAAAAAATCGCGCATATCGTCGCCCAGATGCCACAGCGTGTACGCGGCAATCACAACTGCCGCCACCAGGGCCATGGGCGCCATCCATCGACGCGGAATCCAATTGCTGTCCCCACGCACGACCAGTGCCACCAAGCCCCCTAGCAACAGCGTGTCCATGCGACAAGGAGTCAGCATAAAAATCAGCAGTGGGGAGCTGCCATGCAGATATAGCGCGATTCGAAGCAACAACGCGATTCCTGACAGCGCCAGCGCCAGCGCTATCAACTGTCGGCGCCCCCGCACCAGAAACACAAACAGCGGCCAGAAAAGGTAAAACTGCTCCTCCACCGCCAGCGACCAAAAGTGGTCCAGATCGGCCCAAATGCCCGGATGAAAATCCGTGACCGGGAACCAGATGCCGGCGTTCTGCAGATAGGTCAGCAACACATACTGCCGACCGTTCCACTCAAAATGCGTTCCGGACCCCCAATGGCCCAGAATCATCAGAAAAAAAAGAAACCCGTAATACAGCGGAAAAATACGCAGAAATCGTCGCATGTAAAAGCTGCGGAAATAATGCGGGTCATGCAGCGTGTCGAACAAAATGCCGGTAATCAGAAAGCCGGAAAGTACGAAAAATAAATCGACGCCCACCCATCCCAGACCACGTAGCGCTGACAAAGAATCGCCAAAGCGACTGCCCGTGCGATCGTTAAAAAGCATCAGGTGCGACACCAGCACCAGCAGAATGGCCAGCCCGCGCACCCCATCCAACGCAGGCACATGGCTGCGGGCGGGACCTGCCACTTCGACTGCCGGGTTCTTGGTCACGCGGAACAGACTCCAATCTTTCGCAGTATAAGGTGCCGCCTGCGATATATTTCCGCGAACCGGACGAAGCCGAACTGCGTACACAACAATAACCGGGAATTCCGGGATTTCCGATACTATAGTCTCCTGACCTCGATGCCCAGACCGACGCGATCGAAAAGCTCCTACGCGCTGTATGTTCTGCTAGCCCTCTACATCGCGGTCAGCATGGCGTATTACCTTGGCAACATCGCCGGTTTTATCGACAATTATTTCGACCTGCATCACCGGGCCAATGCGCCGTTCCAACTCGACCCTGACTCGGTGCGCATCACTTCGGTGCGTCCAGAGGCCAAGCGCGCCGGATTGGCCGTCGGCGACGTATTGGAGAAAATCGACGGCGCGCCGTACATGGGGTACGCATCATGGCTGACGCAGATTCGCGACCGCCTTCGCCCCGGAGACAAACTTCTGGTCACCGTGCGCCGGCCAAATGGCGAGATCAGGATTGCGACAGTTCCGTTGACTGGCCGCAGCTCCGACAGCAGGCCGAGGTTCCGCGAATGGGGCGGGTTGCTGCTTCTTTATGGCTTGCCGCCGCTTATCTGCCTGATAATCGGCTATTGGGTAGTGGCGGCCAGGCCGCGCGATTTCAACGCGTGGCTGATCCTGATTATTCTTACCTTTCCCGAAACGGTCTTTAGTCTCAGCGTGCATTGGTGGCCTGGATACTGGGACTTCTGGTCTTCCGTATGGCTGCAAACGCAGCAACTGATGACGCCGATTGCGCTGCTGCTCTTTGGCCTTTACTTCCCGGAGCGCTGGCGCCTGGATCGTAAATTGCCATGGTTGAAATGTGTGTTGATCTCACCCATCCTGGTCGCGGTTGTCGTGGCGGGCCTCATCTCGATCGGAGAAGAATATTTTTCTTCCTGGAGCCGGATCGACACGGTCGCCAACCTCTGGATTGGCCGCATCATCTCCGGTTTCGCCTTCGTGTGTATCACACTGTACTGCTACGCTCTTGGAGAGAAATCCCATTCGGCCTCCACAGCGGACGCCCGCAGGAGGCTACGAGCATTGAGCGTGGGCTCTGCCATCGGACTCGGATCGCTGCTGGTCTTTTTCGTGATCCTGCCCTTGTTCCACGTCAACGTGCAAGGCCAGTGGATCGGCGGCATTGGCACGGTGCTATTTCTGATATTTCCATTCACGCTCGCGTATGTCATCGTGGTACAGCGGGCGATGGATGTTCGCATCCTGCTGCGCATGGGCACGAAATATGCCCTGGCCCGCGCCACCCTGACCGTGGTCCGCACCGGCGTAATCACCGGCCTTATCCTCTTGCTCATCACGGCCCTGCGGGAACCCTCGCTCACCCTCCGCTCCGTCGTCGAGATTGCGGTGCTGGCGGGCCTCCTCCTGCTCCTGCGTTCGCGATTCACCAAGAACCTATCCTCATGGCTCGATCGAAAATTCTTTCGCGAAGCCTACAACTCCGAGCAGCTGCTTGCCGAGCTTTCCCACCGCGTCCGCAAATACAACGAGAGCGGCCCCATGTTGGAAATGGTGTTGCAGAGCCTGGCGGAAACACTGCACATCGACAAGATTGCCGTTCTGTTGCGCGGCGGTAAATCTTTTCAACTGCAGCAGGCGATTGGAATCGCGATGGATAGCTTTCCAGACAGCGAATCGGTACAACTGCCCATGAACTCGACCACTGTGCGCAACCTGGTGCGCATCAACACGCCGGTGCAACTGTATCGCGAAAATCCTGACGGCTGGCTGCTGCTCGCCAGCAGTTCAGAGCGAGAAATGCTCGATTCCATGTCGACCGAGTTGTTATTGCCATTGCCAGGACGTAGCCAGTTAATGGGCTTAATGACGCTCGGACCGAAGCGCTCCGAGGAACCGTACACGCCCACCGACCTGCGATTGCTGGAATCGGTCGCGACCCAGACCGGACTGGCGCTGGAGATCGGTGACCTGGCGCGCTCTCTGGCCAACGAGGCCACCCAAAGGGAGCGCATTCATCGCGAGATTGAGGTCGCCCGCGAAGTGCAGGAGCGCCTGTTTCCGCAGGAATTTCCAGCCATCGACGGCGTCAGTCTCGCCGGCCATTGCCGGCCGCAGCAAGGTGTTGGCGGCGACTATTACGACTGTTTCCTGCTCGATGACGGCCGCATGGGTCTGGCCATCGGCGACGTCAGCGGCAAAGGAATTTCAGCGGCGCTGCTCATGGCCAGCCTGCGCGCCTCGCTGCGCGGCATGACTCTGGATGCTCCCCACGACCTGGCCGCCATGATGGAAAGAGTGAATCGCCTGGTCTATGAAGCCTCCGCGACCAATCGCTATGCAACCTTCTTTTTTGCCACCTACAACGTGCAGACGCGCGAGCTGATCTACGTCAACGCCGGTCACAACGCGCCGTTTCTGATCCGCCGAAACGGAGACAGCTTCCGCGTGGAGCGTCTCGAAGCGGGTGGGCCGGTCATCGGCCTGCTGCCGTTCGCGAAGTATGAAGAGCAACGCTGCGTCCTCCAGCCTGGCGATCTGCTGCTGGCCTACACCGACGGCATCAGCGAAGCCATGACGGAGCACGAAGAAGAATGGGGCGAAGCGCGGATGCTGGCGGCCGCCGAAACCTTGCCGGATGGATGCGCGCAGCAGGTGCTGGAACATCTGTTTGCCGAGGCTGACCGATTCACAGGCAATGCCCCGCAGTTCGACGACATGACGCTGCTGGTGCTCAAGCTGCAAGAAAGCCCGAACCCCGCAAATTTCCATCCAAACGAAATATCTATTTAAAGTAGGGACATGAAATCCGCGCTCCGAAGGTTAAACGTTTCGCTCGTTCGCTTTTGTCTCGCTGCCTTTGTTGCAACGTCTGCGTGTGCCGTCGCGCCTGCACAGGCCAACAGCAACCTGATCAATCCGCTTCTGGCACAGCATCTTCACTCGCCATCCGTGGTTGCGAATGAATTGCAACACTTCATGCTGCAGCGCGTGCCTCCGCTGCAGTTGCCTGCGACGGCGAAGCAATGGGATCAGGAAGCCGCGCGCATTCGCGCCCATGAGCTCTCGGTGCTCTATCATGGATGGCCTCAGGCCTGGATCAACGCAGCTCCAAACTTTGAGCAAGTCGGCGTCATCGTACGCGATGGCTATCGCATCGTGAAGATGCGCTACCAGGTCGTTCCCGGCATGTTTTCCACCGCGTTGCTGTATGAACCCGACAAAATCTCCGGCAGGATCCCTGCGATCTTAAACGTGAACGGCCACGGCCCCGGCGGCAAAGCTGTCGGTCACAAACAGGCACGCTGCATTAACTACGCTCGCCGCGGAATCCTCGCGCTCGACCTGGAGTGGTTCGATTATGGCGATCTGGATCAACCGGGAAATGCGCACGACAACGCGCGCCTGCTCGATCTTGCCGGTTATGACGGAGCGGGGTTGTTCTACCTTGAAATGCGACGCGGCCTCGACTACCTCTACGACAACCCCAATGTCGATCGCACTCGCATCGGCGTCACCGGTGTTTCCGGGGGCGGCTGGCAATCGATCATGCTCAGCTCACTCGACACGCGCATCGGCCCAGCCGTACCCGTCGCTGGATTCAGTTCTCTCACAACGTCGATCGAGCATCCAGAATATTCCGGTAACGATGCTGAGCAGAACCCCAGCGATTTTCGCCAGGGTGTCGATTACGCCCAGCTCATGGCAGTCCGCGCACCCCGACCGACGCTGTTGATCTACAACTCCATGGACGACTGCTGTTTCCGCGCCGGCATTTTGAAGCAGGGCGTCTATTACGACATCAAGCCGTTCTTCAATCTGTACGGGAAGCCCGACAATCTCCAATGGCATCTGAACCTGGATCCAGGCACTCACAATTACGGTTTGGATAATCGCGAAGCCTCCTACAGATTTTTCGACTCCGTGTTTCACATCGACGCATCGCCGGATGAGTTTCCGAACACCGATACGGAAATCCAAAGCGCCGAAGACCTGGCTGTTCCCGTTCCGAAAGACAACCTCACCATCCTGTCGCTTGCGCAATCGCTCGCGAAATCCATCCATCACGAAGTTCCGGCGCAGCCCGGCGCAGTGTGGGCATCGTCTCAGCGCAATGAGTTAAAGCACGTGGTGCGCTATACGCCAGTCACTCTCACGCATGCATGGCCCATCAGCACCACTCACGAAAAAGGAGTGGAGAGCCACGCCTATCGCTTCGAGTTCAGCAACGGCCTCAGCGCTACCGGCATCCTGTTCCGCTCCGTGACCGCACCGGAAACTGCGCCGACAACCATCCTGATTGCTGATGCCGGCATGCCTTCCACCATGGTGGATGTGGCCGACGACGTCGATCGCGGGCAACGCGTGCTGGTCCTCAACCCGCTGTTCTTTGGCGAAGGCAAACTCAATGCCGAGGATCAATCGGGGACGATCGTCTTTGGCCAACTGCTCACCGCGCTCGGCGAACGCCCGTTAGGAATGGAAGCCGCGCAGGTGAACGCGGTGGTGCATTGGCTGGGTCAAGACCTCGACCATGGTTCCCCGACTCCGAATAATTTCCATCTGCCGGAGAAGCCAACACCCGCGGTTCGCATCGTCACTACCGGTCCGCGCGCGCAGCTCATTGCCATGGTCGCGGCCGCCATTCATCCGGAATTGTTTTCCGCACTCGAGAGTCGTGAGTCCATCTCCAGCCTCGCGACCGCGTACGATCACCCGAAGGATTTCGTGCAGGCACCGGAAATGATGTGCATTGATCTCTACCGCGACTTCGACATCAATACCCTGGCCGCCATCGCTGCGCCCGTCAAGGTGAACCTAGAGGCGGCTGCGCCAAAACGCATCTTCTGGGAATAGCCGAAGGGCGTTTAGGTAATTTGAACCGCCGGCAGGCACGTAATTTTTTGATT
>JAJYSL010000505.1 GCA_021793595.1 Acidobacteriota bacterium | reverse complement strand
GCCGCGCATGCTGCAGGATTTCACTAGCGACTCCGACCAGTTCGAGCAGGCTATTTATTCCATTCAGCCCGGAGACGATGGAGCGGCCATTCTGGACTCAGTATGGTATGCGGTGGATATGCTGCAGGATGAGCCTCCGCAGAACCAGCGGGTGATCGTGCTGCTGAGCGAAACCCGCGACGCGGGAAGCCGGACGCCAATGGAGGAAGTGCTGCGCAAGATTGGGGAAAGCAATGTGATTGTTTACAGTCTGGCATTTAGTCCTGGAAGGGAGGATTTATTCGATTTTTCCGGCGGAGGGGGTGGTGCTAATCTGCTGGCCCCCATGAAAATGGCCATCGCCGCACTGCACAAGAATGCCGCCGCGGCGATACCGCGCATGACGGGCGGCCAGTATTTGCGGTTTAACAGCGGAATACAGCTGGACAATGAGATGGGAATGCTGGCCAATCAGGTGCATAATCGTTACATTCTGAGCTTTCAGCCGACGGATCCAAAGCCTGGGCTGCATGTCCTGAGCGTGGAGCTGCGACAGGCCCTGGAGGCGAAAGTGCTGGCACGAACCAGTTACTGGGCCAGCGGTTCGACGGCACCGGAAGAGGAAGCTCCGCCGGCCGAAAGGCAGTGAAATTTTAGATACTTTTCCCCGGCTCCGGCATCAGAAGAGTGGCACCTTTCAGGCGGTAGATTCTATGCACGTCACGGTTCAGTTTTTCCTGGAATACGGGTACTGGGTTTTATTTGGCTGGGTCTTGGTGGAACAGCTGGGACTCCCTCTACCCAGTTCGCCGATTCTGCTCGCTGCGGGAGCATTGACGGCGACCCGTCACATGGGGATCGAAGGGGTGGTTCTGGCCGTGATGGCAGGTGCCGTGGCGGCGGACTCCGTCTGGTTCCGGCTGGGGGGGCGGTACGGCAGTACCGTTACCCGCTGGCTTTGCAGATTTTCGCTCGAGACTGCCTCATGCGTGCGCAAAACGGAAGATATGCTGATGCGGCACGGCCCGATCGCGCTGCTGCTGGCAAAGTTCATTCCTGGCTTGAATACCATGGCCGCTCCGATGGCGGGACAAAGCAAGATGCGGTACCGGCATTTTCTCCTATACGACATGGCTGGAACGTTTCTGTGGGTTACATCCTTTGTTCTGGCGGGAAGGTTCTTTGGAAACGCCGTTCGCCGCAACGAACTGGTTTTGCACTGGCTGGAGCGCTCGGCCTTCGCGCTGTTGGTGTTGGTGGTTGCCGGGATTGTCATCTACCGGTTGATAAGGCAACGGAATTTTCTGCGCAAAATTAGGACCATGCGGATTGGTCCTGACGAACTGAAGGCCATGATGGATCGGGGCGACAGTCTCTACATCATCGATCTGCGTCATCCCTTGGACGTACTGCCCGATCCCAGGATTCTGCCTGGGGCAGTGCGGTTGCTGCCGAATGAACTGCTCACTCGCAACGCGGAGATTCCGCGCGACCGGGATGTTGTGCTGTACTGCACCTGCCCCAGCGAGGCCACGAGCGCCAAAGTGGCCTTGACGATGCGCCGCTTTGGGATTGAGCGCGTGCGCCCCCTGCGCGGAGGGTTTGACGCATGGAAGGAACAGGGCTATCCACTGGTCGAGATTTCCGGACCACTGGTCGAGATTTCCAGTCCTCTGGTTCAAGGTTAACTCCATTTTCGACGGTTACCAGCTTGTTCATCGCCACAACCACACTCGGCGGGGAATACGGCGCGGAACCCGAATCGCCACCCCGCTGATCCATCGGAATTGATCTACAATGTCGATTCATCTGTTGTTTACACAAGGTTGCTAGCCTTGCGTGTACGCGTCTGCAACGTTCCCTTCCCTTGAGCGTGCGGTATGCTTCAGACGGAAAGAAGAGAGATACGCGTACGCGTTATATCGCTTGGGTTGGAAAATGGCTAGAGAGATTGGAACAAGGATGTTGGGGGCGTAAGTGGGAGCAGGAATCGAAGTGCAGAATCTGAATGCCTGGTATGGCAGCACGCATACTCTGCACGACATCAGCTTGGCGATTCCGGCCAATCGCGCTACTGCTCTGATCGGTCCTTCGGGCTGCGGCAAGTCGACATTTGTACGCTGCCTCAACCGGATGCATGAGACGAATCCGATTGCGCGCGTGACGGGCACCGTGAGGCTGGGCGGGTTGGAGATTTATAAAGAGGCTTCGCCAGTAGCGATTCGGCGGCGTGTGGGCATGGTATTTCAGCGGCCGAATCCGTTTCCGACGATGTCGATCTATGAGAACGTCGCCACCGGCCTGCGTTTGGGAGGGATTACCAAGCGCAAGCGATTGGATGAAATTGTGGAGCGCAGCCTACACCGGGCGGCGCTATGGGAGGAAGTTAAGGACGTCTGGAAGGGCAAATCCGGCGCCAGCCTGTCGGGCGGCCAGCAACAGCGGCTTTGTATCGCGCGTGCGTTGGCCATTGACCCTGAGGTGCTGCTGATGGACGAACCCGCCTCGGCCCTGGATCCTATTTCAACGGCAAAGATTGAGGATTTGATCTTCGAGTTGAAGGCGGATTATACGATTGTAATAGTGACGCACAACATGCAGCAGGCAGCGCGCGTGGCGGAAATGACAGGGTTCTTTCTGAACGGGTACCTTGTTGAGTTTGATGCAACCACGAAGATTTTTACCAATCCGGCGGACAAAAGGACGGAAGATTACATTACAGGCAGGTTTGGATGACGCGGACTCGGTTCCATCAAAATCTTGATGACTTAAAGGAGAAGCTGCTGGTCATGGCAGGGATGGCGGAGCAAGCCACCCAGCGCGCCATCGAGGCCTATCGAGTGGGCGATGTCTCAATCTGTGATTTGGTTGTGCGGTCAGAGCCTGCCATCAACCGCATGGAGCGGGAGATCGATCAGATGGCGCTGGATCTGCTGGCAATGGAGCAGCCGATGGCCATCGATCTGCGGTTTATTTTGTCTGTGATTAAGATTAACGCCGACCTGGAGCGGGTGGGAGATCAGGCTGTCAATATTGCGGAACGAGTACGCGACCTGCAATCTCTGCCCCCTGTTGAACTGCCGGTGGATATCCCCAAGATGGCGACCATGGCGGCGGCAATGGTGCGGATGGCGCTGCAGGCCTTTATCGATGCAGACCCGGCGGTGGCTGAGAAAGTGCTGTTGATGGATGATGAAGTGGACGAAATGAACCGCTCCATTTTTCGCACGCTGACGCGGTGTATCCAAGACCGGCCGGAACATTCGCAACAGGCGCTCGATGTGATTATCGTGGCGCGGAACCTCGAGCGAGTTGGCGACCATGCGACCAATATTGCTGAGGATG
>JAJYSL010000504.1 GCA_021793595.1 Acidobacteriota bacterium | reverse complement strand
AAATATCGGCGGCCCTGAGACCCTTCAAAACTATCCATTCCAATTCACGGCCAACTTCCCGCGACCCAATGTTTGCGCACCCGGCAATTGTCCCACCAATGGAATATTTCTACAGTCTGGGTTTCAACAATACCTTTCGGCGGGCCTTGCGAACCTGATTGCAACACCGTCTTTTGCAGGTTCCCAGCCCGACGTGAAGACGCCTTACACTGAGTCTTACAATCTTACGGTCCAAAGAGCGTTAACGAACAACCTGGTTGCTAGTGTGAGCTACGTCGGTAATGTGGGCCGGCACATCATTGTCGATGTAAATCTCAATTCTCCCGACGCATTGATCGATCCCCGGATCAGCACGCAGACCGTTCAACCCTTTCCGGCGTTTGGAGGGGCGGGAACTGTGGAATATGCTGGCGTTTCCAACTACAACGCGCTGCAAAGCAAACTTCAAAAGAGGTTTGAAAATGGCTTGGACTTTCTGGCCACGTATACCTGGTCGCACTCGTTGGATGACGCGCCTCAGCCTCTGGGTGGCGTCGAGGAAGCATACAGGGCAGTGAATCTTATAGGGATAGGGAATGACTATACAAATTCAAGTTTCGATGTGCGACAACGCTTGACATTTAACACGTACTATCAACTGCCGTTCGGTGCAGGCAAGAAATTTCTAAATCGCGGCGGAATTGTGAACGCCTTGGCGGGCGGATGGTCTGCCGACCTGGAGTTCTTTGCCCAGACAGGGTTCCCGATCTCGGTTGGGACAGATTTGGGAGGCGCAGGGCCACATGGCGGAACAGCCTATGCAATCGTGAAGCGCAACCCTTACGCTCCGGGCGGTACCCCCGATTCCAGCAATCCTGGGATCACATGTGCCCAACATACCAGGACAAAAGAACACTGGTATAACCCTTGCGCTTTCGCCAACCCACCTCTAGCCTTCCCTGAGGCATCCAATTCAAAAAATCCTATAAGTACTAATCGGATTACCGGTCTGGCTGCTCTACCTTACCTTGGAGGCCGCAGCCAATCGATATATGGCCCAGGATACGAGCGCATCAATGCATCGCTCTTTAAGGATGTCTCGACCTTTCGTCAACAACATATTGAGATACGAGCGGACATTTTCAACGTATTGAACACACCCGCCTACGGAAATCCAAGTATCAGCGATGACGGTTCCAATGGAGGGCAAATTACGAGTCCACGGTTTTTTCAGAATCTGACCCCCGATGCCCGATTTTTTCAACTATCGGCGAAGTACGTCTTTTGATCAAAACTTTGAACTAAATGCACAAAGCAAAATATATTTTTATATCTATGATCGAAAGTGCTGTGAAAAAGACACGCATATAGGTTCAAAAGCTGATTCTTGCTGGAGAGGGGGACTTCGCTCATAAAGATATGGATAGTTATGCTTATGTTTCCCGGAGGCAAAAAATAGTTCCCCGATTCCCTCATGCAGATCGACCATCAAGCCCAGGAGTATTCGCATGGCCAACTCTTCATCTCACATTTCTCCAACTCGCCGCGACTTTCTGCGAACCGTTGCAATGACCTCTGGCGCCGTGGCTGTGGCCGGTGCCGGCGCCAATACCGCGGAGGCCGCCAGTACCGCTGCCGCCGCCCCTGCTTCCCCACATCGCCCCAATGTGCTGATGATCTGCGCCGACCAATTCCGCGCTGATTTCGTTGGCGCGAGCCACAAGAATCCGTCCGTCAAGACACCTCATCTCGATGCACTTGCAGCGCGTGGAGTGAACTTCCGCGAATGCATGTCGAATCAACCCCTTTGCTCGCCTTCGCGCGCCTCGTTTCTAACCTCGCGGTATGCCACCGAGACGGCGGTCTGGAAGCTTGGACCCGAACTCGATCATTCGCTACCGACCATCGCGACGGAGTTCCGCAAGAATGGATACACGACGAATTTCATGGGCAAGTGGCATGTATCTCAGACTGAGTTGAGCGACGGGAAGAAGCAGCTGGGATGGATTCCTCCCGGGCCCTCGCGGGGCGGCTTCGACGATCTGTGGGAAGGCGCGAACGTTCTCGAACTCGTTTCACACCCGTACGAGGGAAACTATTGGGACAGCAACGGCAAAAACATCGGCTACAAGGATGAGTACCGCGTCGATTTCATCGCGAATCGCGGCGTGGAGTTCATCGAGCGCAAGCACGACAAGCCGTGGCTGCTCTTTCTGTCGCAGCTCGAGCCGCACCACCAGAATGACATTGATGCTTTCGTTCCGCCGAGACGCTATGCGGATAATTTTTCGTGGTTACTCTATCGCTCGCAGCTCGAGGCGCAGCAGCAGAATGACATTGATTCTCTCTATCATCCGCAGGGCCCGGATTATGCCGATCCGTATATCCCGGAGGACCTCCGCAATCTACCTGGAAACTGGCGCTCACGCATTCCGGGCTACTACGGCTGCGTGCAGGCCATCGACGACTGCGTCGGCTCTCTGGTCACAGCGCTGGAGAGGACCGGACAACTCGACAACACCATCATTGTTTTCTTCTCGGATCATGGTTGCACCTTTCGCACGCGGCTAGGCGAGTACAAACGCTCTCCACACGAGGCATCCATCCGTGTGCCGTTCGTGATTGCGGGACCGGGCTTTGATCAATCTGCTGTGATTGATGAGGTGGTTTCGCTATTGGATCTGACACCAACACTATTGGACGGCGCCGGTATCCAGCCACCCGCAAGTATGCGTGGCAAGCCCCTGAAGCCGCTGGCGCATGACAAGAAAGCGCGCGAGGCGTGGGATTCGACGGCATACTTTCAAATTAGCCAATCAATCTGCGGACGAGGTATTCGCACTCGCGACTGGTGCTACTGCGCTTTTGATCCAGCAGTGAAAAATGGCAATGCTGAGTATGGCAAACAATACCAGGACTTTGCACTGTATTCCATCGCTGGCGATCCGGCCGAGATGGTGAACCTGGTCGGTCGCCCGGAGTACAAACATATTGCCGACCAACTCCGCGATGAGTTACAAAAACGCATTGTTGCCGCAGGCGAGCCGGAGACAACGATTACGCCTATCCACTATTACGCGTAGCCGAGACCACAACCTCTGTCATTCAAAACCAACGTGAGCGTCCGGCAAGCGTGTGTAGCTGCAGAATAAATGTGGGAATTTTGAGCGCGGGATCCTGGATTTTGCTTCTGTGTCTGGGTCGCGGTAGGGATATCGGTTGCCCGATACCCCTCGCAGAGATCCCCACGAGCGGTACTACCGCATAAGGCTCTTATCTTGGATGAATGGCGTCAAAGCGAACGCTGGGCCAAGGATGGAGAACACGCGGCTGCGGGAGCCATCG
>JAJYSL010000503.1 GCA_021793595.1 Acidobacteriota bacterium | reverse complement strand
ATCGACTGGAGTATGTCCGAGCAAGAATATTGCGCTTTCCACCCAGTGTCTCGTCTTAGTTTGGAGGTGTCTGAGATATACAGCGGCTGATCGCCAGGTCGCACTTTGCTGTATCGCAGGACAGGCTGTCTATGGGTCTCCTGTCCAATGGCGCACAGCATTTCAACAACGGAAATCGCGCGCTCCATGCCCCCGCCCAGGTTGTAAATCTCGCCGGCGGTGCATGGTAGAGAACTCCGGACCGCCTGCATCGCATCCACCAAGTCGGAGACATGCAGCACATCGCGCACCTGAAAACCGTCTCCGTAGATCGTGATGGGTTTCCCTTCAAGGACGGAGTAAAGAAAATGCGCCACCCAACCCTGGTCTTCTGTCCCGAATTGCCGCGGCCCCGCGATGCAGGACATGCGGAAGACGACCGTCGGCAAGTCATAGATCCGCGAGTAGTCTCGAACATATTGATCGGCTGTCCCTTTGGAGCAGCCATACGGAGAGTGAAAATCCATCGGTTCGCTTTCATTGACACCCAGGAAGCGCGGCCGTTTTGCCCGGTATTGTGTTCCCTCGACCTCGACCGGTACTCCATGCAGCGATCCATACACCTTGTTCGTCGAAGTAAAAAGCAGGAAGGGACGACGCCCTGAGCACCGCGCCGCCTCAAGGACATTTAATGTTCCAAGAGCATTTACTTCAAAATCGTCGCGTGGACATTCGACGGAAGTCGTGACCGCCACCTGTGCCGCCAAGTGATAAATCTCGTCTACATCGTGCACAGCATCGCGCACTGCAACTGCGCTGCGAGTGTCTCCGTTCACGAACTCCAGCCTGTTACTTCCGGCGAGCCCCTGAAGCCATTGCAGATTGTGAGATACGCCTGGGCGAGAAAGATTGTCGAAAATCCGAACTTTATTCGAGTGCTCCCCCAGGAGGCGTTCCGCCAGATTCGAGCCGATGAATCCAGCGCCGCCGGTGATCAGAATTTTGCGCGTCTTATTGTCTGGCATCTTTGTTCGTGCTTTCCCGTTCTGTCCGTTCTGAATCGTCCCAGCACCAATCAAGCCGTCAGGCCATAAGTGCTCAATTCCTGAAGCATCGTTTCCGCTTTGTCTTCCGCCTGCTGGTTCGCGAGCCACGCGCCCAGTTCGCGAAAACCATCTTCATGCGTCACCTGAGGTTCATACCCCATCAGATTGCGGCTCTTTGTCAGGTCAGCGTAACAATGCCGAATATCTCCCGCGCGGTATTTTTGCGTAATCACTGGCGCAAGGTCAGGCTTGCCCAGCGCGGATGACAGAACTTCAGCAACGCTTCGGATACTGATCGGCTTTCCGCAGCCCACGTTGATAACTTCGCCGTCCGATTCGGGACGCTCCATGGCCAGCATGTTGGCCCGGACGATGTCATGCACGCTGACAAAGTCTCGCATTTGCTCGCCGTCCTCAAACACCAGAGGCGGCTGATTGTTAATGAGCCGAGCGGCAAAAATCGCGGCCACTCCGGTGTATGGATTTGAAAGCGCCTGGCGCGTGCCGTAGATGTTGAAAAAGCGCAGCGCAGTCACCGGAATTCCATACGTGCGTCCGTAAATCAGGCAGAGCTGTTCCTGGTCGCGCTTCGAGAGAGCATAAACGGAGTTGAGCTCCGACGGTTTCGCTTCCCTGGTTGGAACGGGCCTTAAGGCGCCGGAGCAGGCCGTGCAGTGCATTTCCCACTGCGCGCTCTTCAGTTGAGAAACAGGCCGCACCGATGGGTAGTCCAGTCGTCCGCATTCTGAACAGATATATTCACCCTCTCCGTAAATAGACATGGAAGACGCCACGATCAGCTTTTCGGGCGTGTGTTCCGTGTCGAGCAGGGTCTGCAGCAGTTCGGCCGTACCTAAGGTATTCACGCTCATGTAGCGGCTGATTTCATACATCGACTGCCCCACTCCGACCGTGGCCGCGAAGTGGAAGATCACGTGGACGCCGCTCAGAGCCTCGCGCAAAATATTGGGGTCGCGCACATCTCCCCTGACCAGTTCGACTGCGGTGGATAGGTAATCCGGCGGCCCAGTCGGATGAACTTGCGGTGTCAAGTCATCGAGAACACGCACACGATGTCCGGCACGCAGCAGGCCATCCGCCAGATGGGAACCGACAAATCCAGCTCCTCCGGTGATCAGAATCTGTTTCGATCTTGTTTTCTGCCGATTCATAAGATTTGAAAACTCTCCTCCAACGGATCCTGCTCCGCAGCTCCAGTTGCGCCCTCGGGTGGTACATACCGCGACACCGCCCATGCAGCGAAGTCCGCAAAGTGCCGGTTGTCTCTCGGCGGACTGGTATGGTGAGGCTCCAATCCCAAATGAGCAGGCGTAAAGCAGAGCGTCAACGCTACCCGAAATGGCTCAAGTGCCTCCATTTGCCGGTCGAACCACTCTGTCGAACTGGGACGAAAGGAATCAGCCCAGCTCAAACCAGTGCGGACATATTGCACGCCGTGCGCCTTCATCCAATCGGCTGCGGCGTTCAGCCGGTGATCCTGGAAGTGAAACCACTGGCACAATCCCACGCTGCCATCCTTTGGAAAATGCAGTGCAGCCAGCTTCGGCGTGCCGTCAGCCTTCAACAGTCCCAGGTAGTAGTGCCGATAATAGGACGAACCCTCCGCCTCTTTATGGCGAGTTTCAGCGGGCCAGCTCGGCGGCAAGTCGAACAGGCTGTACCAGTGGATGCGTTGCGGTCGGTTCTGCAGTAATGCCAGAGTGCGTCGAAGTCCGAACTCTTGTACCTCTTCCGCCCCGAAGGATGAAACGCCCACTTCCGTCACCCAGACTGGCCGTCCGGAGATCTCGGCCGCCTCAGCGACGCGGTCCGGCCATTCGGTCAGTTGCCAGTGATTCCAGTCGAGCGGAAATCCATGGACACCGACGGCATCGACCGCTTCCATCACGCCATAGGACGCCATCAGCCGGAGAAAATCGCAATCGCAGGAAGACACACCTCCCAGCACGATCGGTACCGCCGGATTGATGCTCCGAATGGCAGCTGAAGTCGTTTTCACCATGTCCGCAAACCGTACCCAGTCAGGATCCAAATGGAAGTTCCAATGGGACAGGTTGTTGGGCTCGTTCCAAAGTACGATGGCTTCAACCATGAAGGCTTCTCCAAATTGCAAAGCCAGCCGCACCGCATTCAGAAGCGATCAACAGGCTTGTTGACCGCGTTAGCATAGGTCCGTTGAATTGTTGCCGTGAGAGCTCATGCTCATGCTTTTAGGAATGTATGCACGATGTGGAGGTTGCCTGAAAATCGGGTGCATGAGCATGTCAATGTCGACGAGGCAACCAACGCCATAGA
>JAJYSL010000502.1 GCA_021793595.1 Acidobacteriota bacterium | reverse complement strand
CCCTCGAAGAAATGCTGGCCATTCCCACAGTCTTGCGGGAGTGCGACGGCTTTCGTAAACACCCGGCAGCCTGAAAAGAATTCGATCTTCGTTTCAATACTCCGCACATCCACCCCACCTCCATCCGGCCATGCTCATTCTGGCTGGTCCTCCATGGGCTTCCGCGGCGCTGAGCCTCCCCATTCAGTGCCCACACATTTCGTTCGTTTCAACTGTCAGTTTTGCGCGGGCTTGTAGACTCTCTCCCTACTTCTCCCGCGCAATCCGTCCTGCTTTCGCAGGCGACTGGTACGAAAGTCAGTCCTTCCCGTCCTGCTCGACATGGTCGATGCTCAGGTGGCGCGTACGAGAACCGCGCCAACGCTCGAGTTCTATTCAAATGTCCCACGATTCCAATTCCAAGGTGAGGAGCTGCCATGACACGGTATGTCCAATACAGAATTTTCCCTATGACCGACATTCCCATTGGGCTTCTTTGTTACCAGCCATATCACGGGGAAGACTTTTCAAGAGGGAAACGCTGGGTACTGTATGGGTTTCTCGTCGATCGATCTGTCGACCAGATCGGCGTTTTCAGAACACAAGCCGAGGCCCTCCGCGTCCTCGAAAACATCACTGGAATCCAACCCGTGAAAGACTGGAATTGGTCGGAGCCAAGTGTTTTCATGGTTGAGATGGATGAGGCTGCTTCCCCGCTACTCGCGCCGAAAGGACCTCTCTCTCCACGGCCATCCTTCAAGCTGAGGCGGCTTAACGGGATGCGGAAAAACTCCGAATGTATGGCGAAAGGGCGAAATTTGCGGGATGGGAAACAATCAATCAAGCCTCGCGGATCGTCCCTGGGGCATCCTGGCGCGATCCTTTTTTCACCTCTTCCGGGAAATTGAGTTTTTCCGCAGCCTGTTAAGCCTCTTCTCTTTCTTCCACATTCCTGCACGTTGGTAACGCGACGCGCAGGCCCAGAAGCGACGACATCTCGATTGAGTGCTCGTCAGCTTCAGAGACAAACTACCAGATGCGGTCCGGCGCGTTCACGCCGTACACGATCCCGCATGGTCATCGCAGATACAAAGTTTGCTCAGCGCCCATGGTGTGATAGCCGCTCATGGGTTTTGGTGAGATCGACCGCGCCAAGCGGCGTCTTTGGAATGGCCTCACCGAGTGGGGAATCGTGGGTTTGGTGCATCTTGGGCAATGGGCGCAGGCGCCGTGCTTCGAGCACATCCCCTCCTTGAAAAAGCTAGCGCGCACGCTGTAGGAGACGATACCCAGGAACTCAGAAGACAATTACTTTATCGGCTTCCTGTGTCCAGCCAGTCAGCTCGCTCATGGTGCTCCGGTGAGCGCCTTCCATGATCGCTTCGGGTTTGATGCCCCGCGCATCCATGCAACTCCCGCAGATCCCGATCTTGCTGTGCTTTGAAATAAGGGCCTTCAACATTCGCTCGATGTTGTAATATCCGCTGGGCGTCGTCTGCCCCGCAACTCCACAACCCGCCGCATCTCCGATCAGGAACACCTTAACGGTATTTTTCTCATCTTTGGCCAGTTCATTCGCCAGCCGAAGGCCGTTGTAACTGCGTTCGGTGCCGTACGGTGGATCATTCAGAATCAGAAGATAATTCATAGGTTCCCTTTCGCATGGTTGAGGTCATTCGCCAAGAATCTTTTTCAGTTGCCGCACAACGACTTCGATTTCCTGCTCGGTCGTCGTGCGACCCAGGCTGAACCGAATCGCGCCCATGCCAGTCTCCGCAGGAACTCGCATTGCCTTCAGAACGGGGGATAATTCGATCAATCCGGAGTGGCAGGCCGATCCTGTTGAGGCAGCCACTCCATCCAAGGCATGCAGAATCTCCGTTCCAACTTTGCCGGGGAAACTGACGTTCAGAGTGTTCGGCAAACGATCCGTCGGATGCCCATTGAGAACTACGCTGCCGTCGAACTCCTCGGTCAACCGATGCCAGAACAGGTCTCTCAGTTCCCGAATTGACTGCCTGCTGATCCAGGATTCCGCTAGTTCGCAGGCCGCGCCAAGACCTACGTCGAGCAAAACATTCTCCGTACCCGCGCGGCGGCCCGCTTCATGCCCCGCGCCATGGATGAGCGGCTCCAGTTGAAGACCTGAGCGGACATAGAGCGCTCCCACGCCTTTGGGGCCGTAGAGTTTGTGACCCGCTACGGATAGAAGATCGACGCCCAGATCCCCGACCTTTGTTGGAATCTTTCCTACGGGCTGGGCGGCATCGGTATGGAACACGATTCCGTGCTCGCGAGCGATATGGCTGATCTCCGCAATGGGTTGAATTGTGCCGACTTCGTTATTGGCGTGCATCACGGAAATCAGGACCGTGGCCGGCGTTACCGCGCGCCGAACATCGTCCGGGTCGACACGACCGAAGGCATCCACCGGCAGGAAGGTAACCTTCGCGCCAAGCCGTTCCAGAAAGCGGCAGGGATTGATGACCGCAGGGTGCTCGACCTGCGTCGTGACGATGTGGAAACGCGCAGTGGGTCTGGCGAAGAAGATTCCCTTTAGCGCGTGATTGTTCGCTTCGCTTCCACCACTGGTGAAGACAACCTCGCAGGCATCGCACCCCAGAAGGCGGGCAACCTGTGCCCGCGCCTTCTCCACGGCCTCCCGCGCGGGTTTTCCTGCCCAGTGATCGCTCGACGGATTCCCGAACGGCCTATCCAGCACCGCCCGCATGGCAGCGGCAACCTCGGGCGCTATCGGCGTGCTCGCATTGAAATCAAGGTAGATGCGCATACTGTTCCTTGTGTGTCACAACCGGCTTACCATCCAAAGTGGATCGACGGCAAATCATGCCGGATCTTGGCCAGGTAGTATCGTTCAAAAGCGATTTTCAAATACCTTGCCCACTTGGCGCGTTTTGCGACGATCTTGTTGCGCGGGGGCAGGAACGGGTCTGCGGACAAATAGAATGCCGTGTCGCCCGCATCCGCGATGCAGGTCATTGGCAGCGTCCGGCCATCCAGCTTTTTTCCGCCGGCGAACTCCGCCGCAACATTGCGCGCGGCAATCCGGGCCATCGCCTCGCTCAGGTGCCCTGTTTTCGGAACGGCGACGGGCACCGGGGTCACGCCGGGCGGAGCGATAGCAACGGCTACACCGGCGGCGTAAATGTTCCCGAATTTTGCGCTGGACAAGTGCGGCGTTACGGGAATAAATCCCTTCGCATTGCCCAGACCCTCGACCGCGCGGACGAATGGGCTGCCGAGAAACGCCGGAACTACGAGCGAGAAATCAAACGGCAGTTCTGTGTTGTCCGCCAGGGTGAGGCTGCCTGGCCGCGCCTCGATGATCTTGCCGTTTACGGT
>JAJYSL010000501.1 GCA_021793595.1 Acidobacteriota bacterium | reverse complement strand
AGCATATGAAGAATTGATGGCCTCTTTGCGGGAGTAGCCGATCGGTCGAGCCCTCTTGTTGCGCAACGCCAACTGAACCGTCGCGGTAATGTGCAGGAGGATCGCGATAATCAGCACGCCGCGCACGATCCAAAGCACCTCGCCAATGCTGTGCAGGAAATGGCCGTAGGCATTGATTTTTCCCGGCCCTTCAAACACCTGCAGATTGCCCAGCAGATGTCCGATCACAAACAGAAACATCAGGGCGCCTGTGACCGCCATGACCACTTTCTTCCCGTTTGTGGATTGCCAGAATGTGACCGCCCGGTTTCCGCGCGGGCGAACCTCTGCGCTCATCGTTGCGCTCATGAAATTGTTCCAGCCTTGTCGAAGTAGTTCATGAATCTCCAGACCTTGTGTTCGGTTGAGGATTCTTTGCCTTGCCCGGTTCTGATGCCTGGGACGATGGAGTTGATGCGCGTGATGCGTTACCGGTCATCGTCGAATGCACGCGGTTACCTGCGCAGTCTGCGAAACCGCCCATGCAACTGGCAGGAAGGGACATGGAAGAGTCAACTTCTATTATTGGAGCGAGGGAGGGCCACAGTCAAGGAAGGCACTCAGTTAGAAGCAGCAATTTGCGTCCTACTTGAGTTGGAAAAAACTCGCGGTGCAAAATCTTGTTGGCAATAGAAAAGCCTCGCGCCGATTCTTCCCTGATGGAAAACCAGCGCGAGGCCGATGAGGTAACTGTGCGCGAATTCTTATTTTGCACAGCTTTTAGAGAGACCCCTTAGACGGGTCCGACATTGCTGAATTCGCGGGAGTCGTCGTCTCTCTGCCTTTCATTGCCACGCTCGGCGAGCTTATCTGCTTCGCGTTCTACTCGGCGATGCGTTTTCGCAGACTCTTCACCTTCTGGTTTGACGGTGGTATCGAGCGGCTGGGTTGGTGTGTTCCGATTCAGGTCGAGCGTTTCCGCCATGATTTTTACCTCTCTCCAATCAGGATGGCAGAACCGGAAGGGTGGTTGTCCGGATTGACGACTTTCCATACCCCACCCTTGCAATGCACTTATTGACATCCGGTAAATGCAATGGTGGCCGCGTTTCCAGAAGCAGCCGTCAGTGGCGCATTCGCGACGGTGGTATTGACCTGCATTTCGCTGGTCGAACAGTCGGGTTGACCTCCCGAGCTGGGAATTTCCGCTGCCGCGTCGACGGTGTAGTTGACAGGAGTGGATGTTGACTGGCTGAATTGACCTCCGCTGGCCTGGTAGGTCGCAACATTGGGCCATACCGAAGGAACATACAGCGCATAGTTGACGCAGTCGACATTTGAGGCGCAACTGCCGCCAGCCGCGGTCGCGTAGGTTCCATCCGGACTATAGGTGGCGGCGATTCCACCCGTGCCAGGCGTCAGGGGAAGCTGCGGCACCGTAATCGTCGGCCCATTGCCCGGAAGTTGCTGGAGCGCGGCCAATTGCAGGTCCACAACAGTCCCCGCTGGCGGAGTCGCGCCGTTCTGCGTCGTTACCAGTCCGTCCAGTAAAGATTCCTGCGTGTTGGCCACCAGCGCTATATTTCCCGTTGTTTGCCCCGGCTGAATACTCAACACCACGCCTGCGGAATAGGCGGCCCCTGGGACGGTGCCATTCGCAAGCGTCGCCGACCCTACCGCGACAATGTCATACGTGCCTGCGGGCAACGGACAGAAGACAAAATTGCCGCTCGAATCCGCCAGGGTGCTCATCACGATGCGGTCGACGCCGGCCGAGTCTTTTTGTTCCGCGGCAACGACAACTGGGCCGGCGGATATCGGTTTTCCGGTGGCCGAATCCACCACGGTTCCGTTGATGGAAGTCGATGTCGTGCTCATCTCTCCCGCATGGAGAACAGGCTTCAGTCGGTATTTGCCGGCCTCGGCGACGATGGAGGCGCACGTGTTGAAGTCGATGTCCAAGTCCTCAGTCTGGCCTGCTCCCACAGTGAATTGCCCATTTGCAATTTGCCCAGAGGGGATTTTCAACCCAGTCTGCGCTTCGCTGGAGAGCGCCAGATCATGCGCGGCGCCATCCGATGTAACAACGCAGTTGGCATAGCTGCCGCATTGGTTATTGGCAATAGAAGGGCCTTGCGAATCCGGCGCCAGAAGGATACGAATCTGCTGATAATTGCCCGCTTGCAACTCTACCTTGGAACCCAGCATGGCGAGGAAGCATTGATTGTTGGCCTGCCCCAGCAGGTTCACCTGCATGGGAGATGAGGAGAGATTAGGGGTCAGGTCGACGAAGCTGGGATCATTGTCTGGAGCGTTTGCATTGGTGCTGGCCTTCACATCCGTAATGGTTACGTAGACCGCCTTGTAGGGTCCGGTTGGCGCCTGACAGGTCGCCGGATCGCTCAAGCTCACACTCACAGATCCAGCTTTCAGGCTTGGGCTGGCAGAGCCACCCGAGCAGCCGATTGCGACTAGAATTGCGACCGATGTTCCGGCAATGAGAAAAGGTATTGCTTTCATCACTTGCTCCTTGAATTCATCTGACGAGCCGTCTAACCATCGGCATTGAAACGTCAGGATTCTGTCGATCCCGTTCGACGCGTCCCTCTTTTTTCCCAAGGCCACCACCACATAGCGACCGACATCGGTAGCCTCGTTCGCCACTTGATGTTGCCACCCGTTGGTAACCGGAGAGGTTGCCGTTGTCGCGGGCGAGGTCGAACGAGTCCTCGTCGCCAATTGAGCCTGTGTACTAAGGTACAGGCCGAGGTGACACGCGGGACGAATTCGCGGGTTCCTGTCCGGTTACGAAAGTAGGAAGTCCATCCGCGTCGTTTCGCGAACGTTCGGGGTGACAGAATCGGCCGCCGATCAGGTTCTACAGCCGCCACGTGAGAGCCGGATCGTCCGCCGCTTCACAGGTTTGCGCGAACCGTTACAATACGGAGTGATGGTTCGTTCACGGTTTCCACTCCCTCTGCTGTACCCGATCGCCCTTTTCAGCCTTGTCCTCTGCGGACAGATGTACGCCGCTCCCACTGACTCCAGTCGAAGGGCGCCGCAACAACAGCAGCAATCGAACGCCTCTGCCGCACAATCTCAGCAGTCCGTCCCAGCCGCTAGCGATTCCTTGCCCGATGATCCTGCAACAACGGCTCACATTCAGGCGCCGATCGCTCCGGACGGCCCAACGGCGGTTCTGGATACCTCCATGGGAAGGATGACCTGCGGGCTCTATGCCAAAGAAGCACCGATTGCGGTTGCAAACTTTGTCGGACTGGCGACGGGCACCAAGGCATTTACGAATCCCGTCACCCACAAAAAGGTGCATGGCAAGCCTTTTTACAACGGCACCACGTTCCAT
>JAJYSL010000500.1 GCA_021793595.1 Acidobacteriota bacterium | reverse complement strand
GTTTCAAAATTTCAAATATCTTTGGCTAGAACTCGGCCTGCAGTCGGCAATCGGCAAATTCGTGGCGCAGCACCACGCCACCGACGACCATGAAGGTGCCAGCAGTGTTGTCAGCACCGCCGTCGCCCTTCTGGGAGTCAGCGCCGCGTGCGCCCTCGCTGCCGTCGCCGTGCTCGTCTGGCAAGTCCCCCATCTCTTCGGGCAGTTGACTCCACCGCTGGTCCATCAGGTAAGACTCGGCATCCTGCTGATCGGCGGCGCGACCGCGATTGCCCTTCCCACCACCGCGCTCGCCAGCAGCTTCCAGGGAGTGCAGCGCTACAACGTGCCCATGGCCATCGGCGACGGATCGGCTTTCGATGGTCCGCGTCCGTCGTTCGCCTGCTCGCGGTCAGTTTTGCCGCCTGCGCGGCCATCGACCTGCTGGCCCGCTTCACCCGCTGGGGAGCTATCATTGGATGTGTCGCTTCCGTCCTCTTTGCCATTCACGCGCTGGGTCGTCTTTCCCATATGAGCGATCTCGGTGGCCCCCTTGGACGCATCGGCGCCATGGCACGAAGACTGACCGCGCGCTTCGGTGCATCCTAACTATGCATCCCGTATTCTTATCGATATTGCCATTGAGGACAGCGTTTCGGTGAGTTCAGAAAACATGCCCCTCGTCACGGCCGTGATTCCCGTCTACAACCACGAAAAATATGTCGTGGAAAGTATCCGGAGCATCCTGAATCAGACCTACCGGAACATTGAGCTGATCGTTCTCAACGATGGCTCCAAAGATCGCTCCCACGAGATGGTTCTGACTCTTGTCGAGGAGTGCAAACAGCGGTTTGTCCGCTTCGAATACATCAATCGGGAGAATATTGGCCTATCCGCCACGCTGAATCAAGCTCTTGCGTGGGCCAGGGGGGAGTACTTTTCCGCGCTCGCGTCTGACGATGTGGCACTGCCGGAAAAGATGGAGGTGCTTGTCGATGCGCTCGAAGCAAAGGGGCCCGCCTACGCCGCAGCCTTCGGCAACGCCTGGTTCATCGACGACGCAGGTCAGCGGATTCGACTCGATTACGATGAGCGCATCTCTGAGAATGCGGATGGAGGAACCCACGCCGATATCATGGGGCACTATACAAGAGGCAGGAATATCAACTGCAAGGGAGAAGAATTTGGAACCTATGCAAGCCTGATTGCTGGCAATTACTTGCCTGCAATGTCGAACATGGTCAGGACAGAAGCCATCCGAGAGGCTGGCGGATGGACACCCGGCAACATGGTGGAAGATGTGGAAATGTGGCTCAAGCTATGCAAGAGTTTCAAATTTCTGTATGTTGACCAGCCCGTCGCTCTGTATAGATGGCACGAATCGAACTCCATGAAAGTGTTCACTGGAAAACTGCGTTGCGCGGCTCTCGTTTTGCTGGCCAAAGAAAAGGACTTCTGCCTCGAACACGGTTTCAAGAAGGTATGGCGGGATCAGTATACGGGAATACTATTCTCCATATTGAGAGACAAAACCGTGCCATTCTCCACAAAAGTGTCTGTGATCGAAATTGCGGAATCTTGGGTGATCGTGTCTTGGTTTATGCGGCGGGTCATCAAGAAAATGCTGATTGCCTCTCATCTTCATACGTCGTGAGGCATGGCTGATATTCGTCGCGGATGCCCGCCGTGAATGCGATTTTCTGCAAGCATGTTCGACAGAGATTCGGGCGCATATGCAACGCGGACCAGTACGATTGGGCGCGGATGATTTGAGGATCACCATGGATTTCGAGTGCATCGACGAAAGGTTCAGCACCACGCGGCGACTCACCAGAACTCGCCCGGAGCCAGATCCGTGTTTCCAGTTGCCCTCCAAGCCCGCCCCAGCCATGGCCGGCGGTCTGCGCACGCAAGGCCTCTATAAAGCCGAGGGTCCGGAACCAATCGTCACCGTCATCACAATCGCGTACAACTGCGCCGCCTCCATTGAAGAAACGATGCTCAGCGTACTGAACCAGACCTACTCCAACATCGAGTACATCGTGATCGACGGCGGTTCCTCCGACGGAACGCTGGATGTCATCAAAAAATACGATCATGTCATCGACTACTGGATCAGCGAGCCGGATCGCGGCATATACGACGCGATCAATAAAGGAGTGCGCGCATCCACCGGACAGTGGCTGAATTGCATGAACGCGAAGGACGCCTTTGCCAATGAAAGCACGGTTCAGACGGTCATCGATAGATGCATACCCAGTGGAGCAAAGTTCATTTATTCGGACGTCCTCCTTACCCCAGGCGAACCGGAAGAAGGGAGTCTAGCTATACAAAAATCAGATCATACGAGGCATCTCATCAACCACCAGGCTTCCATTTATGCCAAGAGCCTTCATTTGGAGTACGGCTTGTATGTAGTAGCCAAGGGCATGACTATTTCGGACTATCTATTCTTTTGTTTGATCGACCCGAAGTATTACCTGAAGGCGGAGGAGCCAATCGCAAAGTACGACACGACGGGCATCTCTCAGTCCCAGGCATCTTTGGGGCAGATGTATATTGTCGATCACTTAATCAACGGAATGGGACGAATTGAATTCATGGCCCGGTTCGCAATTGGCTATCATTACAGAGAAATGAGAGCCTTTCTCCTGCGTCTTTTCAAATTGGGATGATACCAGCAACTTTTTGCGTCCAAGCGCGTCTGCATAACCAGCTATCATCTCCAACGAGGGACAGGTGTGTGACCATCCAAAGTTCCAATTTTCATAAACTCCTGCGGCACAGGACGGCGCGCCTGGGCCGCCAACTCATGATCTGCGCACTGCTTTCCGGAGCGGGCTGGCTGAGCCTGCCTGTGCTGGCGCAAACCACGGCTCCGCCGTCGGCAACCGCGACCGAAACAACGCCGCCGCAAACCGGACAGCGGCCCGACAGCGCCATCGCCGAGGACATCAACAACAAATTGATGGCTTCCAACACCCTGCGCCCGCTGGATTTAGGCATCTGGGTGCATGACGGCATCGCGACCTTGACCGGCGCCGTCCCCACGCCGGCATTGCGTACCCAGGCCGAGGACATGGTGAAGGCGGTCGCCGGCGTCAAGAGCGTCGACGATAAGATTACGATCGGCACGCTACCGGCCACCGCGCCGGGTTTTTCGGGTCAGAGTGGTCGCGGCCAGCATGGCGGGCAGCCGGGCAACCAGCAGACTCCGCCGCCGCCTCCTCCGGGCTACGGCCAGAATGCGCCGCCTCCTCAATCTCCCCAATCTCCCGAGTCGCCTCAGTCGCCTCCGCCGGTGTACGATTCGCATCCCCGGTCGGTCATGGTCACCGTTGCCAGCGGAACGCCCATGTACGTAATCATGAT
>JAJYSL010000499.1:823-3352 GCA_021793595.1 Acidobacteriota bacterium | reverse complement strand
GGGTGTCCAACCGGAGCGTTGGGAGGTGTAATCTCTTTTGGCAGAAGTAAAGATTCAGGAAGGCGAACCGCTGGAAAATGCACTGCGCCGCTTCAAGCGCAAGGTGCAGCAGGAAGACATCATCAAAGAGGTCAAGCGGCACTCGTATTACATGAAGCCAGGCGAGAAGATGCGCATGAAGCAGGCGCTGGCACGGAAACGCAACCGCAAGAAGGCCCGCAAGGAACAGGCCGAGTAGAACATTTTCGCTTAGAGTATTAACGTTCGGGGAAAGAATTGTGCTCTCCCACCCTGGCCGTAAAAGAACGCGGCCAGGATGGAGCACCCCAGGATTTGTTCACACTTGACCTGAAAATGCTCTGGACAACACGTCCGTAACCTTCGATACAGAAAATGGAGGGCCGCATTCCGCGACCCTCTTTTTTCTTGTCATTTTCACTGAAAACTTCGCATCGACCCATCCACCAATGATGCTCGACTGCAATCTGTATCCAGTGGAGGACCGCTTTATGGCGCGACTTTTTCCGTGCTTTCATTGCGCGTCATCCAGTAGTAAATGGCGGGCGTCACCACCAGGGAAAGCGCCATGGAAATGACCACGCCGCCGATAACGGCAATGGCCAGCGGTTGCAGCATCTGCGAGCCGGCCCCGATGCCGAAAGCCAGCGGCAGCATTCCCGTGACGGCGGCCATGGCCGTCATCAGGATGGGCCGCAGGCGGCGGCGGCCGGACTCGATGATGGCGCGTTCCGCCGAAAAGCCAAGTCTGCGGAATTTCTGGTCCGCATCCAGCAGTAGAATGCCATTTTTGGCGACGATGCCGATGACCATAATCAGGCCCATGAACGATGCCACGTTGAAGGTGATGTTGGTGATCAGCAGCGCCACTACGACGCCAGCCACGGAGAGAACGGAAGAAGTGAGAATGGCAACGGGCGCGGCGAACCCGCGAAATTCAGTAAGAAGCACGCCGAAGACCAGGGCCATGGCCAGCAGCAGCACGCGCAGCAGTTCGTGGAAAGACTGTCGTTGTTGCTGATAGGTGCCGCCATAGACAACGCGAACGCTGGGCGGCAAATGAAGATCGGAGACGACTTTCTGGATTTTCGTCATCGCGCCCCCAAGGTTGGACCCTTCGATGCTGCCCGTCACCGTGATGTCGCGCTGTAGGTTTTCACGAAAAATTTCACTTTGCGGCGGCAGTTGCGTAATTTCCGCCAGCGAACCGAGAGTAGCGGTATTGCCAGTGGCGCTGATGAGCAATGTGTTGGAAATGGCCTCCAGAGACGCACGGTAGGCCGGGGCCATACGCACGCGGATGGTGTAGGGACGCCCATTGCGAATCAGGGGTTGATCGGTCGGCACGCCTTCGATGATGGCGTGAGCATCGGTCGCGACCTCCTGGGGTGTAAAGCCCATCTGCGATGCCACGGCCAGTCGAACATTGAAGTTGGTGGCCGCGCTGCTCAAGCTGTTTTCCACGCCATTCCGCACGTCGACGATGCCCGAAACTTTCTTGATCGCGTCCGCGACCTGCGGCGCAAGCTCGTGGAGTTGTTGTATGTCGGGAGAAAAGAGGCGAATCTGGATCGGTTCCGGAGCATTGGAAAGATCGTTGATGTTGTCCTGCAACATCTGATCGACTTCGATATCGAGCTGCGGCGCGATGGCATTCACGCGCGCCCGGACATCGGCCATCACGTCTTCGGTGCTGTCTTTATGGTCGCGTTTCAGCTTGACGGTAAAGTCCCCAGTGTTGGCCTCGGTCACTTCCGCCAAGCCAAGTTGCATTCCGGTGCGGCGAGACGTCGTTTCCACGTTAGGGTTGTCGCGCAGGACTTTTTCCACTTGCAGAAGAACGCGGTTCGTTTCCGTCAAGGAAGTGCCGGCAGGCATCAGGTAATCGAGAATGAAGGAACCTTCATCCATCGAGGGCAGCAGGTTCGATCCCAGGCCGCGATAGGCCAGGCCGCCCACGATAATTACCAGCAGGCAGGCCAGGGCCAGCCTGCCCGGATGATGCAATGCAGAAGCGATCAGCTTGGCATAGCGATCCAGGATCTTGCGCATCCATGGTGTCTGCACTTCTTCTTCGTGTTCCAGGATATGGAGTGTGGCGGCTTTTTCCGCGTCGTCAGTTTCCGCAACCTCCTGGTCTTCGACTGATGCGACTTGAGTTGTCTCGCTCTCTGTTGCGGAGGTTGGCTGCTTGCGATGTTTGCCGATGAAAAGCAGGCTGAGGCTAGGAGTCCACGTCAGCGCCAACGCCAAAGAGGTCAACAGGGCCACCGACATGGTGATGGCGAGCGCGCGAAAGAAGACACCGGTAAGGCCCGTAACGCCGATTAGCGGTAGAAAAACGACGATCGGAGTAATCGTGGAAAAGACCAGCGGCGTGGTAATTTCTCTCAGAGCGCTGCGCACGGCATCGACCCGGGTCTGCCCCGCATCGATGTGCATGACGATATTTTCGACCACCACGATGGCGTCGTCGATGACCAGCCCGACTGCGGCTGCCAGGCCGCCGAG
>JAJYSL010000499.1:0-813 GCA_021793595.1 Acidobacteriota bacterium | reverse complement strand
CCGGTGATGCTAAGGAACGCTATCGTAATCAAAATGGTGGCGGGAATGACGAGGCCGGCAACTAAAGACGAACCCCAATCGCGAAGAAATAGGACCAGAATGATCGAGGCCAGAATCAATCCGATGAGGATCGCATCCCGCACACTGGTGATGGAATCCTGAATCAAATCGGATTGCTGATAGAACGGCTCGATCTTTACTCCCGCAGGCAGCGTCTTCCGAATACTGGCGACCTCGGTCGAAACTTCATTGGAGACGCCTAAAGCGTTCGATCCGATCTGGCGTAGGACATTCATCAGGACGGCAGGTTTGCCGTTCGCCGTCACCAGCGTATATACCGGCTCGGTCGCATTTTCCACCTGGGCAACATCTGCAATATGGATGGGAATTCCGCTGGCGGTGAGCTTCACGACGACCTGGGATAGTTCTTCGGCGGAGTGTACCTGTCCACCCACCAGCCCCAGCAGCAGCTCATGGTGGCTTTGATACAACCCCGGCGACTCAATCACATTGGTGTTGGTAATCGCGTTGAGGAGATCGCCAATGGTGGTCTTGGTAGCCAACAGTTTGGCGGAGTCCGGAACGACATGCACTTCTGGAATCTTGCCGCCCTGCACAGTAACGTTGCTGACGCCGGGGAGCCGATTGAGCCGAGGTTTCAATTGATATTCGGCCATTTCCCATAAATCGGTTTGCGGCATGGTGTCCGAGGTAAGGCTGTAGCCGAGCATCGGGAAAGATGCGAATCCCAGCCGGTACGTGGCAATCTCCGCAGTAGGCGGAAGGGTTTGCCGGATCTGCGCGACGGCGGAG
>JAJYSL010000498.1:1007-3360 GCA_021793595.1 Acidobacteriota bacterium | reverse complement strand
TGGTAGCGCTCCGCAGCCAGGAACGTACCTGTGCGTCCCATACCGGTCTGCACTTCATCCAGCACGAACAGCGTGCCGTATTTGCGGCAGAGCTGCTGCACTTTGGCGAGATACCCTGCAGGAGGCAGGATAACTCCAGCTTCCGCCTGAATCGGCTCCAGGATGACTGCGGCGATGGTACGCTGCCTGAGCAGTTTTTCCAGCTTCGCAGCATCCCCAAATGGCACTTCATGCGTGCCTTCCAGCATGGGCCCAAAGCTTTCGCGCCAGAAATCGTTGCCCATCAGCGACAGCGCGCCACACGTGAGACCGTGGAACGCGCCCGAGGCGTACACCAGGTCGCTGCGACCGGTATGCGCCCGGGCAAACTTGACGACCGCCTCGATGCCCTCACTGCCGGAGCTGCAGAAAAATGCCTTGGCTATCTTTCCTCCGGCCCGCCCGCACAAGACGGATGCTAGTTCGCCGGCGCTCTCCACCACGTTGCTCTGGACCATCGCCGGGGTCTGGGCCTGCAACTCACTCATCAACTCGGCAACAATGGAAGGATGGTTGTGGCCAACGTTATGGACGCAGTAGCCGGAAAGGCAATCCAAAATCGTGCGGCCGTCGTCGGTGTATAACTCCGCACCGCTGGCACGAATATACCGGACGTTCATTCCCAGCACATCGAGCAGCTTTACCCACATCGGATTGACATGTTGGCGATACAGCGCCTGGCCGTCGAGTTCAACCGGCACCGGACCGATGGCAGAACGAGCTGAATTTTGCACGATCTTTCGCTCCCTCGCGTTCATCCCTTAAATCGGATCAAGAAGCTCTACAAAAGGCTGAATTCCCCTCAGCACATCCTATCGAGGTCCAAATCAGATAAGACTTCGCCAGACTCAGGATGTTAGCGCAGCCACAGGAAAAATCCACCCACAAAAAGAAACCCCATCGCCGCAATCACTGCCACCACGTAAACGAGGTAGGAGATTGGAAAGTCTTCATTCTCTGCAATCATGAGAAACTCCAGGCGCTCATCGTCGACTTAGAGAATTTTTCACTTTGTGCGCTTGGCGAAGCAACCATCGCAGTGCAGCTTTTCCGTGGACTGGATTCCCAGCGACAGGTCTTCGTCAGTGATGTGGAAGAAAGGCTGTACTCAATCCCCGTCAAAACAAAACAGTAAAAGTGAAAATGCTCAAACTCCGTAAAAGAATGCCGTCCTGACCCTCTTGAGACAGGAATTTCAAATCCAAGATGGAACCACTGCAGCCAGAAACGATGAGCCGGCAGGTCGCGTCCGTAGCCGCTTCTTACACTACGAGTCTTAATTACTTAAGACATACAAGTCAAGCGCGTGCGGCAAAGGGCGAAACCTCCCCTCTTTCCATCAACGGCTGCATTCATTAGAATTATAGGAGGTGTATGTAAACAGTGAGGGACCGATGCTGGCAAAACGCTTAAGCAAATTGCGCAGAAGGCAACTGCCCACCACGGCTGAGCTTCGGCTGTTGCAGATTCTTTGGGACGCCGGCGAGGCCACAGTGGAGGAGGTGGTCAATGCGCATTCTCCGCGCGAGCGGCCCAATTACAAGACCACCCAGACTTTGTTGCGCATTATGGAGCAGAAAGGATTCATCGCGCATGAAAGCAGGGGCCGAGTCTTTGTCTTCAAGCCTTTAATCTCACGCAAAACGATCGATCAACGCTCCGTCCAGACTCTCCTTTCGCAGAATTTCGGCGGCTCGGCGACCGGATTATTCCTGAATCTGCTGGAAACCGGCACGTTCGAGGAAAACGATTTGAATGCGCTGGAAGACCAGATCCGCAAGTATCGCAGGAAAAACGAGCTCGACGGCCGTGACACGGGATAAAACGTAGCCCCGGCGATTCTTCACGCGAGCGAGGATGCGCAGCGAATTCTTCATAGACAAATCGCTCCCCGCACATACAAAAGGCCCACAAGAGTAATCCAGCATTCTGAGGTGTCATGCGTCCAGAGACTCCGCTAGCGATCGTGGTGGCATTCACCGGATTCCTGCTCAAGACATCCCTGGGTTTTTTCCTCTGCTGGGCAATCGCCAAAGTGATTGCGTCCCCGGCCAGAAGGTTTCTGATTTGGTTCGGCTTCCTGGTAGGCGCCGTATGCTATTGGCTATGGCTGGCAGCAGCCTTTCTACCGCACCAGGCACATCTCAACGCTCTGTCCGTGCGTGTAGCGCCTCCCCTCGCCGCGCCCCTCGGTAGATGGCAGATCCAGCCCTCTTTGGCATTCCCTCTCTCCATCGTCCTGCAAGGTTTGGGCCTATTCTATCTGCTTGCGTTAGGCCAGCAGTTGTTCGCACGTGCCAGAAAACAGATCCAT
>JAJYSL010000498.1:0-997 GCA_021793595.1 Acidobacteriota bacterium | reverse complement strand
ATATTGCGCTTTGCCTACCGCGCGCCTGCCACGGTTGAGAACTTCTTCCAGCCGATTGCAGAGAGCATGGGAGCTGGCAGTACGCGATTGCTGATCCTGTCTGGGATTTATTCTCCGGCGACTTTCGGCTGGATCAGACCCACCGTTTTGCTGCCGCCGTTTTGTCTGGAACAAGAGGATGCTGCACTGGAAGACATCTTCCGCCATGAACTGCAGCACGTTCGCCGCCGCGATTTCGTCTTCAATACCCTTGCCTCCCTGTGCCGCACATTGCTCTTCTTTCATCCCGCAGCCTGGTGTGCCATGAGCAGGCTTGAGATGGAAAGCGAGCTTGCCTGCGATCAGGCGGTTGTGTGCGATTCGATCGAACACCGCGCTACCTACGCGGAATGCCTGGTTCGCTTCGCTCGTTTGAACGTGGCCCAGGAACCAACACCGTGGAATCTTGATTTCGCCGGCTCGTCGATGCAACTCAAGGTGCGCATTCGATCCATATTGGCAGAAACTGGAAAGATTCCCCGCTGGCTGCTGGGTCTGAGGGCCACCCTTGGGTTGCTTCTGCTCGCTGGATTTCTGGGTGCCTTGCCCTCGCTATCTATCGTTCTTTCCTACCAGCGAAACCCGCTGGTACAGCCGCTGAGACCGAGATTCCCGATCACACGCAGGAATGTTCGGCTGCGACGAAGACCAGATTATGGAGTTCGATTGCACGAGCAGCCGATGCAAGCGGAGCAGGCATCTCCGGTCTCGCCTCGGTCGCTTCCTGCTGCGGCTCCCGAGGCGGCGACCTCTGAAACTGCGCTCAGTGTTCCCAGATTGGCCAATCGAACGTTGTCGGATGCGGCTTGGCCCACGTTGAAGCAGCGTAACGCTTTCGATGCGACGAAAGCGCCCGACACTACCACGAGCACTATCATTCCTATTGAGAATCCGTCGGATTCCAAAAGCCGGATCGCGAAGACCAGTTCAGTCGCTTCGATGCTAGCTATTTTCGCCA
>JAJYSL010000497.1 GCA_021793595.1 Acidobacteriota bacterium | reverse complement strand
CGATCTGTAGTTCCCCGAGCCAATGCGGCCGATGTTCTAGTTCTGGCGCAAAAGCTGGATTACAGCGAACATTCCATGTATCCGTACATTGAGAAATTTCACTCTATCGAAGAGGCGGTTAAGCAGTTTGGACGACTCTAGTCCGGAACGTGGTCGTACGTGGGATTTGCCGGAATTTATGAGGAATACCGATCGCCTTCCTCCCTTTTGCATTATGTTGTAACAGATAACTATAGGAGAATACGTCCAATGAAGGAACCGTCCAGAAGATCTCTTCTCAAGAATGCCGCTACAGTCGCAGCCGCTGTGACAGGGGGCGCTATGTTGACGAGCGACGCAACTGCGCAAACCACGGGAAAACTCGAGAAGAAGAGCTATCCTCCAAGCCAACCGGGCAAAAAGCAGCTTTTTTCAAGCGCTGTTTCCTACGGCAATTTACTCTTTCTTTCCGGAGTGGGTGCTCACTTCAAGGGGACGATTGAAGAGCACACGCAGCATGTCCTCGACGAACTGCAGAAGAACCTTGCGAGCGCTGGGTCTTCGATGCAGAAGGTGTTGAAAGTGAATGTTTATCTGAACGACCTGAAGGACTATGACGCGATGAATAAGGTCTATCATGGCGCACCCTGGGGCAATATTCCTCCGGTAAGGACCACGGTTGCTCCCGCCGGAGGCATCCCCGGGAACTCGCTGGTTGAGATCGATCTGATCGCCTACATCTAGAGTCGGATCCCTAGTGGAACTGCAACGCCAGTGGAAGGAACCATCGGCATTCCTTGTAACTGCGATGGTTCGACTCCACCGACGATGGGCCTACCCATGACTGAGAAAAATGTGACACTTGGGGTTCCGGTTGGACCGGCCGGTACCGTTCCAGCGCCCTTGGACACAGCGATGTGCTTGCGGGGTGGAGTAGTCGCCGGATGTCGAAATTGAAGGGGGCACGATTCCGTTACATCCTTGCGTTCTGGCTATTCATCTTGAGCGGGGTCGCGTTCTTAGACCGCACAAATATCTCGATAGCGGGACTGGATATCAGCCGGGAATACGGATTGGGGAACCAGCGGCTGGGATGGATTTTTAGCTCGTTTCTGATCGGCTATGCCGTATTTCAATTGCCGGCAGGATGGTTGTCGTCGCGGTTCGGACCGCGTCGTGTGTTAACAGTGGGAGTGCTGTTATGGGGCGCGATGACAGCTCTCACGGCGATGCTACCGACGAGAATCGAGCATGCGGTGTTGCTGTTGGTCGGGGTGCGCTTCGTGCTCGGGGCAGGAGAGTCGGTCATTTATCCGGCAGCAAACCAGTTCGTAGCGCGATGGGTGCCGCTGCAGGAGCGAGGGGTCATCAATGGATTGATCTTCGCTGGCGTGGGAGCGGGTAGCGGACTTACCCCGCCAATGCTGTCGTGGCTGATCAGTCATCATGGATGGCGATCCGCCTTCTGGTTCAGTGCGACTGTGGGTTTCCTGGTCGGAATTGTGTGGTGGCTGATTGCCCGCGATACTCCGGAGGAACATCCGGCCGTACGATCGGCTGAGTTGCGGGAGATCCAAAAGGGGCTGGACCCTCAGGCAACCGGCAGGGGAAGCGAAAAGCCGGCGATTCGCTGGCGAGCAATTTTCCATCGCCGTGATCTTGTGGTATTGATGGCGGGATACTTCAGCTTTGGCTATATCGCCTGGATATACTTCAGCTGGTTTTTCCTTTACATGGCGCAAGTGCGGGGATTTGATCTTCGATCCAGCGCACGTTACGCGATGCTGCCATTTCTGTCGATGACCGTGTGCTGCCTTGCCGGAGGAGTCCTGAGCGACAGGCTGACGAAGCGGCATGGTTTGCGAGTCGGTAGGTGCATTCTGGCGGCTGGTTCGATGGTCGGAACGGCGATTTTCCTGGTGATTGGCTCGCAGGTGGGGAGCCCACAACTGGCGGGTTTGATTCTGGCCGGAGGAGCAGGCGCGCTATATGTTTCACAGAGCTCGTTCTGGTCGGTATCGGCGGATATCGCCGGTGACAATTCCGGTATCTTCTCCAGCATTATGAATATGGGCGGCCAGATCGGAGGCGCCGTCACGGCGTCGCTAACTCCCTGGATTGCGCAGCGCTATGGATGGACTACCTCTTTTGCCATAGCTGCCGCACTTGCACTTGTCAGTGCTGCTTGCTGGCTGACGGTACACCCGGAACGGCCTCTCGACGGAAGATCGGCAATCTAGCCGCTGTATTTCGCAGGGCTTTGAATTGTATTTTTTTTAGTTATGCCTTTTTTCTACATATTCCCGTTATTTATATTTATGTGCGTTTCACACGATAGAAAAAGAACGTCTCGGTTCTATTTCACGTCGAATTCAACACGATCCGGGACGTATTGTTTTTCTCGCATTCGTTAAGGGGCGCTATGTCAGCAGTGGATGATGTCCAACATCAGGTGAATGACCGAAGGTCGTTTATCAAAATGATGGCAGCGGCTCCGCTGTTTGCCACCATCGGTACGCGCAGCCTGGCGTCCACTGTGGCTTCAGCCGGCAGAAGCACCTTCTCCAACAACATCTACACTCGGCTGGGAGTTCGTCCGCTGATCAACGCGCGCGGCACCTGGACCTATATTTGCGGTTCCCTGGAACTGCCCGAGACGCGGCGGGCGACGGAGGAGGCGTCTCACTATTTTGTCGATATGTTTGAGCTTCAAGCCGGAGTGGGGCGCTATCTCGCGAAGATGTCTGGAGCTGAATCTGGAATGGTCACCTCCGGTTCGGCTGGCGCCATGGCTTCGGCAACAGCAGCCTGCATCGCCGGATCAGATCCGAAGAATGTTTGGCAATTGCCCGACACAACTGGCCTGAAAAACGAAGTGGTAATGATGGAAGGCCGGAGCCCATTCGATAGCGCCATACGGCTTGCGGGAGGCAAACTGGTGATCGCCGAGAGGGTGGAAGATCTGCCATCGGCCCTGACGCCGAAAACCGCGATGGTCTACACCACCTGGCGAGACGACAGGCTTGAGCGTGTCCTCAAAATCACAAAACCCGCAGGGGTCCCCCTCTTGGTCGACGACGCGGCCGGCATTCCTCCGTTTGATTACTTCACCCGCTATGCCAAACTCGGCGTCGACCTGTTTTGTTTCAGCGGGGGGAAAGGGTTGTCTGGCCCGCAATGCTCTGGAGTGTTATTAGGCCGGAAGGACCTGATCGATGCGGCCTTGTACAACACAAGTCCGTGGGAAGGCGCTGTATGTCGGCCCATGAAGGTCGGCAAGGAAGAGATTATGGGTATACTGGCGGCGATCGAATACTGGTCGCGTGCGGATCAGGGCGCCTTGAACAAGGAGTGGCAGAGCCGCGTCGAACGAATCCAGAAGCTG
>JAJYSL010000077.1 GCA_021793595.1 Acidobacteriota bacterium | reverse complement strand
CCCTCCCTTTCGGCGGCTGCGGAATTATGAGGAAGAAGAAAACACAAAACCGGACATTTCATGTGCTTAGAAAACCGGACATTTTAATTTGCTAAGAACATCTTCCCAATTCATAGCTTGCGACTCTGCAAAATTCCACTCAGCGTCATTTGTTTCTTGCGGCTTGCAACGGTCCTTGTTATTCTCCACCCAAATTGCACAACTTTGGCCTGGTTGCATCATTTGTTTGCCTTCTTCTGAAGGGGGGATGGATATGAAGTTGCGCGCGGAGATCGGCACGGCCATTTTGTTGCTGGGATGGCTGGCTTCATTGTCGGCCGTGTCATCGCAACAAATTGACTGCCCCATCCAAAAGCCATCCATGAACCCGGCCGCCGTGGCCTTTCGACAAGGAAACTTCTCAAAATCCTTCGAACTCTACTTCTCGGACGCAAGGAGCAATCCGCACGACTTGCAAGCCATCGCCGGGCAGATTCGCAGTTTGCTGCAGGAAGGCCAGATCAGCGAGGCCTCGGAACTGGCAGAGAGCAGCCTTGCGGCGAATCCCGCCAGCGCGGAACTGGCCACCGCGATGGGGGAAATCCGTCTTCGCCAGGGAAGGCTGACGGAGGCGGCCAGCGACTATCAAACCTCTCTGAAACTGGACCCGTGTCTGGCGCGAACGCGGTACGACTGGTATCAGTTGCTTTGGATTGAGTCGATGCACGCCACTGGCTACGAACAATTGCGTATGGCCTATCAGTTGGAACCGGACGATCCCGACATCCATTTGTCTTGGATTGAGCGGCTTCCGCTGTCGGAGCGCATCCAGCAGATCGACGACTACCTGGAAAAAACTTCAGATATCCCCGCAGAACAGCGGCGTTCGTTAAAGGAGTATGTGGACCAACTGCGTGCCGTTCTTACGGTCAAGAATGGCGGCTGCCGTCTCGCCTCGCATTCGGTCACAGAAACCTCATTGCCACTGGAAGGTCTGGCGACAGACATATACCACCGCACCAACGGAATGGGTTTCGAGATCGACGTCAACCAAAAAGCGAGAGCTGAATTGGAACTCGATACCGGATTGTCCGGGATTCTGCTGAATCGCGATACTGCGGAGAAAGCAGGCCTGGTCCCGGTCACGAGCGACACCATTTCCGGCATCGGCGACCAGAAATCCATGAGCGGATACTGGGCGTATGCGGATGATCTCCGGATCGGCTCACTTGAGTTCAAGGATTGCCTGGTCGAGGTCTCGAACACTCCTTCCATCGTCGGCAAAGATGGCCTGATCGGCGCGGATGTTTTCGAAAACTATCATGTGAAGCTCGACTTCCCTGCCCACCAGATGACGCTATCGCAACTGCCGCCCATCCCCGGCGAACATGCGCATCATGGCGCTCCGCTGAATGCGAGCGGGGTCGGCAATGCGACACCAGATCCAAGCTCGCCGGACCAGGCACACGGACCGGCAACTCCAGCTCCAGCCATTCATTACGTTGACCGGTACATCGGCCCGGAGATGCGACAATGGTCTCCATTTGCGCGCGTGGGTCATCAGATTTTCATCAATGGAGAATTGAAGGATAAGAAGCCGCGACTGTTTTTGCTGGACTCAGGATCGTCCGTCAGCATTCTTTCGATTCCTGCGGCCGAGAGCGCCGGCAGTGTGCATTCCGACACGCAGGATAGCCTGACGGGCCTAAGCGGACGGGTTGCGAATCTTTATACCGAGGGCGGAGTCGATCTTGATTTTGCGCGCCTGCGGGCGCCGTTGAAAGACGTGCTCGTGATCAACATGGATGGACTGAGCACGGAGTCGGGAGTGGAAGTCTCCGGCATTATCGGCTTGCAGATACTGCGATATTTGACTCTCGATATCGATTATCGCGACGGCTTGATTCGGGTGGTCTATGACCCAAGCGATGGAGCCAACACCCAGGAAGGAGTTGCCAATTGACCGCAGGGCCGCCGGCTCGGATGAAACGTGCCGTGCAACCGCACTCCAACGGCGCGGAAGAAAGATCATTTCTGACCTTACTTTCCGCGCCGCGGAATTGGATGTCATTTCAATAGCAACTTGCTAGTGGCTGGCCGTCGCCGCAGGCGCTGCTTCCTGCGCCCCATAGGCGATGATCTGCTTCAACGTGGTGTACGGCACACCGGTTACTGGCACAGATCGCCCGTTTATGAACAGGGTGGGTGTCTCGTTCACGTCGAGATCCTTGCCCAGTTTCACCGAGGCAGCCACGGCGCTGGCGGCAGCCGGAGTCGCAGCGCAGGTTGAGACAGCCGTGGCATCTGCTCCAGCCTTGGTTGCCGCTGCCTTCAAGGTTCCGTCGGCATCCGTTCGCAGATTCTCCTGAGTGTCAAACACAGCCTGAACAAACTGGAAGAAAGTGGCGTTTCCCTTCTGCTGGGCGACGCACACTGCGTATTCGGCGGCCTTCTCTGCCTCGGGATGAATCGATGTCAGCGGGAAGATCTGAAAGACGATGCGCGCGTTAGGAAAGTCGGTCGCCAGCCTGTCCATTGTAGGCTCCGCGAGCTTGCAATCCGGGCACTGCAGGTCGGCAAACTCCACCAACAGCAGATTCTTTGAGCTTGCACCGCGGTACGGTCCGGTCGCGCGCGCCTCCAGCTTCTCCCGAACAGAGGCAAACGGATGAGCACCGAACGAAATGACGGCGGAACCGGCTATGGCATGTTGGCCGTCCGGCGTGACAAAGAAAACGGTGGGCGCAGGGGTATGGGAGACTCCCTGTTCGCCGACCAGAACCGTGACTCGAGCAATCCCTGGAGCATCGGTGGTCTGGATTCCGACAACTTCCCACACGCGATTTGGATCGTAGCCCCAGATCTGCTTCAGGAAGGCGTTGACTACCTGGGTGGAAGGAGATGTGGCGGTAAAATTTTCGGGATTGGCTGGCGGGAATTCGAGTTTCGAGGGAGCACCAATGGAGTTCAAGTGGAGAGGCGGAGCCGCTGGAGCGGTCTGCGCGGTGGGTGCCTTGGCGCTTGGGGAAGCCGTTTGTTGGGCAATCGCCATCGTGGCACTTTGAATCATCGCCAGCGCAAGAGCTGGCAAAGCTATCGACTTTATTTTCATGTATATTCCTCAAATAATTAAATCAAATTGTTAAATCTGCACCTTGACCGCAATCGGAAATCTGCGACCCACTCCAAACGATTTCTGCGTTACCTTCAATACCGGCGCCGCCTGCTTGCGCTTATATTCACTGCGCTCCACCATGCGTAGAATGCTCCGTACCAGTTCTATCTCCAGCGGCGGCGCACTCGCCTGCACAATGGCTTCCGCAGTCTCATACCGCTCGACATACGCTTCCAGAATTGGATCGAGCACATCGTAGGGCGGCAGCGAATCTGTGTCCTGTTGTCCAGGGCGCAATTCCGCCGAGGGCGGCTTGATCAATGTGTTTTCCGGAATGACTTCCCGATCCCGATTGGCATACCGGGCCAGCCGGTAGACGCAGGTTTTGTATACGTCTCCGATCACCGCCAAAGCTCCAACCATGTCTCCGTACAGGGTACAGTATCCGGTTGACATCTCCGATTTGTTGCCCGTTGTCAGAACCAGCGCCCCCAGCTTGTTGGACAGCGCCATCAGCAGGGCGCCTCGAATACGAGACTGAAGATTTTCTTCCGTGATGTCGGGCGGATAGGTCTTGAGAATCGGCTGCAACGCCTTTAAGTGCTGCTGGAAAATATCGTTGATCGGAATCAGTTCCCACTGAATGCCGAGGTTGTGCGCCAACTGCCGCGCATCGTCGATCGAGCCCTGCGAAGAATATTCGCTGGGCATGCCGACGCCGAGTACGTTGTCCGCGCCCAGAGCTTCAGCTGCAATTGTCGCCACCAACGCCGAGTCGATGCCGCCGCTCAGCCCGACGATCCCCTTGGAAAACCCGCACTTGCGGACGTAGTCGCGCGTCCCCAGCACCAGCGCATCATAGACGGCAGCATCTTCATCCTGTTTCGAAGGCTGGATTGCGTGGGGTTCGGAAGAGAGATCGACGACCAGCAGGTCTTCCTCGAAGGATTTTGCTTGTGCGATGGTGTCACCATCTTCATTCAGAACCAGACTGCTTCCGTCGAAGATAAGCGTGTCGTTGCCACCCACCTGGTTCACCATGGCGACGGGAACGCGATGATGACGGGCAATGGCCGCCAACATGGCGCGACGCATCTCGCGCTTATCGCGATAGTAGGGGGAGGCGGACAGATTCACGATCAAGGTTGCGCCCTGGTGCATCAGGTTTTCGACCGGGTCTACGGGGTATAAGCGCTGCGGCCAGAAATTCTTGTCGTTCCACGCATCTTCGCAGATCGTGATGGCGACGCGCTCCCCAGCCATCTCATAGAGAGCCTGTTTCGCCGCCGGGGCGAAGTATCGCTGCTCATCGAAAACGTCGTAATACGGCAGGAGCACCTTCGACTGGATGAATTCCACACGACCATCTCGCAACAACATCGCCGAGTTCATCACGCGCTTGCCGGAGTTGGGAGCGGCTGGGGTGGGACATCCACAGAGAACGGCAATGGGATGATGTGCGGTGACCCGTTCGGCAATCTCTTCGATCGCCTGCTGCGCACGGGTCAGAAATGAAGATTTTTCCAGCAGATCGGCGGGGGGATAGCCGCACACCGCCATCTCCGGAAAAATGACAAGGTTGGCGCCCTGTCGCTGGCTGGCCAGACTTATCTCGACGATTTTGCGGACATTTCCGAGGAAATCTCCAATCGTCGGATTGATCTGTGCCAGCGCGAGCTTCACAGACCTAGTGTAACCAGCGAAAATGGCAGAGACAAACGACGCGGATTGAGTCGTCTGCGGCCCATGCAACAAATCTGGAGCGAGAGAGGAATGGCCTAGGTCCCGGTACCGCTGAGGACCACACCGACGGTGCGGGTCATGATTTTGAGATCGAGCCAGAGACTCCAATTGTCGATGTACGCGGTATCGAGAGAAATGTACTGATCGAACGATGGATCCTGACGAGCCTGCACCTGCCATAGTCCGGTGATGCCGGGGAGAACTTCCAGACGGCGCAAATGCCGAAGTTCATATAAACGAACTTCGCCAGCCAGCGGAGGACGAGATCCAACCACGCTCATGTGGCCCGCGAGAACGTTGATAAACTGGGGCATTTCATCCAGCGAATACTTGCGCAGAATCTTACCAATCCGGGTCACTCGCGGGTCCCCGGTCATCTTGAACAGCACGCCGTCACGTTCATTTTTGTTGTTAATCTGTTCGCGCAGCGAATCTGCATTCACCACCATGGTGCGGAACTTCCAACAGCGGAAGGTGCGGCCCTTTCTGCCAATGCGTTCGGCACCGTAAAAAATGGGACCGGGAGAATCCAGCCGGATAGCGATGACGATGATGAGAATCAGCGGGCTGAGAACAATCAACGCCAGCAAGGAAACAGCAACGTCGAGGCATCGCTTCATCAATAGGCCAACGACTGGAATGTGATGACGATGCAGCGGCATAGTCGGAAATTGGCCGACATATTCAATCGGCGCGCTCCAAGCCAGGCCGTCATAAAGGTCGGGCACGACGCGGACATCAACGCCCCAGACACTGGCTTGCGCAATCAGGCGCTTGACCACGCCTCTCTCGCAGGGTCCGGTCACGAAAATCTCATCGATGAAGTGACGACGAATCAGATCCCCCAACTCCGGCAAGCTGCCAAGAATTTCCAGGGGCTGCTCGTCGGCCTGCGAATCGGGATAGAGATTCCCAAGCTCAGTGCCGTCAGGCGAAATCTGTACAAATCCCTTGAATGTGAAACCGAGGTGCCGAATCCGCTGCAAGTGGCTGCGAATCGCGAGTCCCAGAGAGCCAGTTCCGATCACCAGAACATTCTTGGTATCCAGGCCTTTTTCATACCGCTTGTAAAGGGTGAGACGCCAGGCGGCCCGCCGCAGGCAAAGAAACAGCGTAGTACCGACCAGTGTGGAGATGACCACGGCGCGAGAGATGGAGTCGGCGCGCCCAAAGTACAAGGCGCCCGCCAGAATCAAGCTGGCCGTGAAACAGGTCTGCACCGTCAGTCGCTGCTCCCGCAGCCCAGTAAACGCCTGTAAGGGGCCATAGAGCCCATGGGCCCGACTTACCAAGATCAAAATCACCGAGAACCCTGCGAGGTACAGCACAAGGGATGAGGGATTCGCCGCCAAGGGAGCACGGTTGTCAAAATAGGAAAGGAAGTTGGTTTTGCGAAAATGTGTCGCCAGGAGGGCGGCCACGACCACAGTAAGTACATCGACCACCATCCACAGCAGCGTTACTGTGCGGGAGGGAATATGGCCGACGGGGCCGACGCCGCCCACGCGAGGGCGCAGTTCGACGAAATTATCCGCATTTCGAGCTGGAAACCAATGACTTAGATCAGGGGAAGCCATTCTGCGTCTTCTCTACTTGCGTTTGTGAGTCGCCACAACAGGCAGAACGGAAAGCGAAATAAAATCAAGAAGAAGTCGACAGGTCAGAGCCATCTTAGCAGTGGTCACTTGCCTGAATGCGAACTGAAGATTAAAATTTAGGTTCCCAAAGAATTATTATCGAATCAACAAACCTACTGAGCTTGCCTTTGCGAACTGCTGTCTGTAGCGGCTACAGACCTTGGATGCCGCTTAGCCGATAAGAGTAATCCCGCAATTTTTCGAGCCAGCGTTTCCACGATGGTAGACGGTCGCGGGACAGATTGCAATGAAAATACGTTACCCGACGGCACTAAGGTACCTCACCACAAACCTCACCAGCCGAACAGGTTACCTAAGTCTGCCGCCGGCAACAAAGGTTCTATTTCCATAATGCAAGGTTGGGCAGCGTGCGCTCATCCAGGCGCAAAAATTCCTGCAGAACCGGGTCGGTCGTCTGACGCAGCTGCTGCACCGAGCCAAAAAACTCCGCCTTCCCTTCGTGCAAAAAAAGAACGCGGTCGGCCAGCTTTTCAGCAATCTGCATATCGTGCGTCACCACGATGCTGGTCAGCCTCAGCTGAATTTTCACCTTCTGGATCAGGTTCCCCATCAGGTGCGCCATGAGTGGGTCAACCATGGTGGTGGGCTCATCGTAGAGGATCGCCTCCGGTTGCGCAGCGAGTGCTCGTCCAATGGCCACAGCACGCCGCATGCCGGTGGAAAGGTCTGAGGGCAGGCCGTGCGCCATTTCACTGACGCCGACCATTCCCAGCAGGCCGTTGACGATCTGGTCGATTTGGTCATCGCTCAATTCGCCCCGCTGCCGCAAGGGAAACGCGACATTTTCGAACACGGTGAGCGAATCGAACAATGCGCCACTTTGAAAGACCATGGTCACATCGCGCCGAATCGCCTGCATCTGCTCTTCGGTAAAGTCGGTGACGTCTTTTCCCTTCACGATAATTCGGCCCGCATCCGGCTTGAGAAAGCCCATGATGATTTCCAGCGATACCGACTTGCCGACGCCGCTGCGCCCGATGATGCAGAGAGTTTCTCCGGGAAGAACGAAGAAGCTGACGTCATCCAGCACGACATTGTCGCCGAACCGTTTGCACACGTGTTCAAAGGCAATGAAAGGCTGGGGGAGCGTGGGTGAGGGTTCTGCCATTCTTTTGAAGATAGCCGAAGTTAGGGCGAATTGCTGCCGGGAATTACCGGATGCGAAGCTGGTACGCCTGCTGCCAGTCCTCCGGAGTGTTGATGTTGAGGAACCATTCACTGGGATCGGGCGCCGATGGCAGCAGCACGGCGAAAGCTGCCGCGTCCCACATCTTGATACGATGCCCTCGGCTTGCGGATTGAATCTCCGGGTCTGCGGAGACTTGATCACACGCTACTCGCAGTGCGGCCATCACCTTAAGCGTCCCGGCTTCGAGTGCAACTCGAAGTCCTGGTACCAGGACACGATGGTAGAGCCCACAGAGAGGCTGCGGCAATCCATCCACTTCCGGCAGGATGCAGGCGACCATTTGCGGCGAACGAAGATTGGACGCGGCTTCCGACTCCTGTCCCGGACGTGCGCATGCCACAAGCGCCTGCAGCACCTCCACCGGAAGGACGGGCAAATCGACAGCCAGCATCAGGTTCCAGTCGGTGGTTGAATGTTCCAGCGCGGCTACGATTCCACCCAGCGGACCGCTTCCCGGCAGTGCGTCCGGAATGATGGCTTCTGCGAACGGCAAATCATCGCGGTTGGCGCAAATGGAAACGGTGGTGCAAACAGATTCGAGTCGCGCAATGGAGTGCTGCAGCAGGGTCTGGCTGTTCCCTTCCGCGAAAAGATTGGGAGGCCACGGCAGCAGGGCTTTATCGCGACCCAGCCGCGAACTGCGACCGCCTGCCAAAACAAATCCAGAGATTTCGACGACAGCACCCATCGTCGTGATTCCAGAATCGCTGCCCGATGGCGAGCCTGGCTGCACTACTGTTTTCCACCGAGTTTCTCGAAGAAGCGAATCAGCGATTCGATGCCTCGATGAAAATTTGCAATGGAGAATTTCTCGTTGGGAGCGTGCAGATTGTCATCCGGCAGTCCGAAGCCCATCATGACCGATGGAATTTTCAGGCTGCGCTCGAAATCGCCGACGATGGGAATCGACCCACCGGAGCGGATGAAGACTGTGTCCTTCTGAAACACTTCGTGCAGCGCGGCCGTGGCGGCTTTCACGTATGGATTGTCCACGCCGATCACGATCGCATCGCCAGAATGAATCAGTCGAACATCGAGCGAGATGCCTTTGGGACAGATCGACTCCACATATTTCTTATACAGATCAAAAATCTTGCGCGGCTCCATGTCCGGAACCAGGCGCAGCGACACCTTGGCCACAGCCTTGGCTGGAATCACGGTCTTGGCGCCATCTCCAGTGAAGCCGCCGGGCATGCCGTGAATTTCAAGCGTGGGACGCGCCCAGAGACGCTCCAGAATGGAATATTCCTCTTCGCCGGTCAGCGCGGACGAGCCCACTTCTTTCTTTTGAAATTCAGCTTCATCGAAAGGCAGCGACTTCCAGGCCTTCAATTCGGCGGCAGACGGCGGCACAACATCGTCGTAGATGCCGGGGATAAGAATATGTCCGTTCTCGTCCTTCAACTTTGACAGCACATGGCATAACGCAAAAAACGGATTCGGAGCGGCGCCTCCGTACATGCCGGAATGCAGGTCGGTGGCCGCTCCGCGAGCCTCGATTTCGGTATAGATCATGCCGCGCAGTCCAACGCACAGCGTGGGCAAATCCGGCGCAAACATTTCGGTATCAGAGATTAATGCAAAGTCGGCGCGCAAGCGTTCCGGATGCTCGCGGACAAACTGCGCGATTCCTTCGCCGCCGACCTCTTCTTCACCTTCCAGGATGATGCGAACGTTGAGCGGCAGCTTGCCTTCATGCGCGCGCAGCATACTTTCCAGCGCCTTGATGTGCATGTACATCTGGCCCTTATCATCGACCGCGCCGCGGGCATAGATGTTGCCATTGCGCTCTGCCGGTTCAAACGGCGGAGTGGTCCACTCATCCAGCGGATCCGGCGGTTGCACATCATAGTGTCCATAGCATAGGCAGGTCGTCTTGCCCTTCGCATTCAGCCAGTCGGCGTACACCAGCGGATGACCGGCGGTTTCAATCACCTCCACATGTTCCATGCCGATCCGGCTGAGCTCCGCCGCCAGAACCTCGGCAGCGTGACGAACGTCGCCGCGATGTTCAGGCAACGTGGAGATGGAGGGAATTCGCAGCAGATCCTTCAGCTCATCAAGAAATCGGCTTTGATTCTGGCGTGCAAATTGAACAGCTTCTGTCGGCATAAGCATTCCTCGGAATGTAGAAAGTGCATGGGGATGCGTATTTCAGTATCGACGCATGGACGGATCTGCGACATGCGCCCAGGCTTCAATTCCACCTGCCAACGACTGCGCCCGTTCAAATCCCTGCTCGCGCAGCCAAAATACCACACTTAAAGAACGGGCTCCGCGATGGCAATAGACGACGATGTGCGCGTCTGGATCCAGTTCCTGATGCGCTCTCGAGGGCATATCTCCCATGGGAATCAATTGAGATCCTCGCAGACAACACAGTTCTGCCTCCCAGGGCTCGCGCACATCCAATAAATAGAACGAATCAGTGGTGGGTTTGGACGCAGTCTCTTCCAGTTTTTCCTGAAGATCTGTAACGGAAATTTCGTGATTCATATGAGACTTCAGAATACATGGAGAGACTGGTTCCGGGGGCGCAACGCCGGGGGGATCGGGGCGGCAAGCGACAAACCGGGCTCCATGGTACAAACAGGACAGGATGGGCACCATGGGATCACTTGCTGGAGAAACAGTTCGCCCACTTTTTCGGCGCCCGGAGAAAACACCAAACTTTATGAGTCAAAGAGTATTAATTGTCGAAGATGAACCCAATGCCCGCATGGGATTAGCGGAACTGATTTCAGGTTGGGGATATGCCACGGAAGTGGCGGAAGACGGAGTCGAGGCCTTGGAACGTATCCAGGACTGGCACCCCACGATTCTGGTTTCCGATTTGAAGATGCCGCGTATGGATGGGCTGACTTTGCTGTCCCATCTGATCAAGCTGCAGGACAAGCTGGCTGTCATTATGCTGACCGCGCAGGGCAGCATCGAAAGCGCCGTGGAATCGATGAAAATGGGCGCATTCGACTATATCCAGAAACCGGTCGACCCGATTCGACTGAAACGGCTGCTGGCCAGCGCTGGTTCGCAGCAACAGGCAGAGCGGGAAATCGAGAGCGTTCGCCGCAAGGTGGAGGAAACCGGGGTTCTCGGCTCTCTGGTCGGAAAATCCGCTCCCATGCAGAACATTTTTCGCTTGATTGAACGGATTGCGCCCAATAATGTTTCCGTCCTGATCACCGGAGAGAGCGGTACCGGCAAAGAAGTTGTGGCGCGGACGCTGCACGAACTGAGCGGTCGCAGCAGCAAGCCTTTCATTGCGGTGAATTGCGCCGCCATTCCGGAAACGTTGATTGAGAGCGAAATCTTCGGGCATGAACGGGGTGCATTCACAGGAGCTGTGGAACGTCGCGCTGGCTGTTTTGAGCTGGCGGAAGAAGGCACCCTGTTGTTGGACGAGATTGGCGAAATGCCCATCGCTACCCAGGCCAAGCTGCTGCGCGTTTTGGAGGATCGCACGCTGCGGCGTTTAGGCAGCAAGGTGGAAACGCAGATCAATGTCCGGGTGCTGGCAGCCACCAATAAGGACCCCGCAACCGCAATCGCGGACGGTCATTTGCGCAACGACCTGTTCTATCGATTGAATGTCTTCAATATTGAAATGCCGCCGCTTCGCGGCCATCGGGAAGATATTCCGCTAATTGCAGATTCCCTGATTCGTTCCATGAATGAACGCCACGGCTGCCAGGTGACCGGCATCGAGCCCGACCTACTGCGCGAATTCGAGTCGTACGACTGGCCGGGAAATGTTCGAGAACTCCGCAACATACTGGAGCGTGCGGTGGTGCTGTGCGGCAGTGGCGTTCTGAGCCACCAGCATTTGCCGCCGGGTTTCGGCACGGCGCATGTTTCCACCGTCGTCGACGCCGACCAGGTGCAGATGCCCGTCGGAACCACGGTGGACGAAGCGGAAAAACGACTGATTCTGCGCACCTTGGAGTCAACGGGAAATAACAAGACGCGGGCCGCGGAAATTCTTGGAATCAGCCTGAAAACGCTGCACAATAAACTGAAGGAATACGGAAGTTCGGCGGAGAGCAGCGACTAGAGCATTTTCCTTTTGGTTATAGACCGAGGCGACGCTATTTGCGCAGTTCGCCGCGGCGAGCTGCAAATAGCTGAACTTCGAGGATTCACAGAAAAAGGGAAAATGCTCTGATCCCAGGAGGACTGCGGGAACGCGTCCATCGGGGATCGGTGTAATTTCTCGACAAGACTGAGCGCCGGGTGAATTTGCGACCCACCCCAGGGAACCAATCCAGCAGCCGCCATGAGAATCCGCCTCAAGCTCGTATTGGCAATCACCGTGATGGTCTCCGCCATGGTGATCGGGCTGTCCGCCCTGTACCTGTCGCAATTGCTCTCAGAACGAATCCAGCAGAGCTATCGGCATACGGACATCGCAGCGTTGCAGGTGATGCTGGCGGCGCGAGCGGCGATTGAGCATGGCATGGCGCACGTCACGTTGGCTCCCAACGATCCGAACGCGCTCAACGACGCCGTCGCGCGTGCCTTGCAACAGGATTCCGCGCTGCATCTGATGTTGTCCTCGTTCATCCGGTACGAGCCGACCATTTACGACATCAATATCGCCGGCAGCGACGGAAAAATTCTGCTCAGCACGGACCCGCTGTACCAGGGTCATACCATGGCGCACCAGCCAAGTTTCATCTCGTTGCAACAACAAACTGCGTGGCAAAAATTTCGCGTCGTCTTTGGGCCGCCCGCCGTCTATGCGGTCGATGCCCGCCTCGACCGGAATCACGCTCCCTTTTTGACGGTTCGTGTGGGTGTCCGCACAACATTTCTTCGCAGTCGACTGGCTCCGTGGTTGCGCGCGGAATTTGTGATTGTCGTTCTTTCTGTGCTGCTGACCATCGTGCTGGCGGCGTTGCTCTCCAACATGGCACTGCATCCCCTGCAGGTAATCAGCGATCGCCTCGATCAATTTATGCTGGCGGAGCCGCAGCCGCTCTCAGAACCTCAATTGCTGTTGGCGAAGTCGGACGAAATCTCTCGCGTCTCCAGCAAGATTGAACGCATCGGGCAGCGGATGCGCAGCGTTGAGGAAGTCTTTACGGCTCTGAAAGAAAACCTGGACCAGGTGCTGGAGAACCTGCAGGACGGCGTGATGCTGTTCACCCAGGATGCGCGTGCTGTCATGGTCAGCGATTCTGTGGAGCATTTTCTGGGGATGACGCGGCAGCAGATGCTTGGCGTCGAGTTGCACGACATTTTCGATCGACAATCCATGCTGGGCCAGGTGGTGCGCCGCGCGTTCAATGCGCGAGTGACGTTGATGCAGGAAGAAGTGATTACGGAAACAGGACGCCGCATTCAGGTTTCGCTTGACTTTATTCATAGTGAAGACCCGACGACTCCTGCCGATACGCTGGGAGCCTTGTTGACGCTGCACGACACCGAATCCATGCGGAAAATTGAGAACGAACTGGAAGTATCACGACGTCTGGCGGACCTGGGAAGGCTGACCTCCGGCGTAGGTCACGAGGTGAAAAATCCCATCAATGCGATCGTTGTGCATCTGGAGTTGCTGCGCGAAAAGCTGGCTCGAAACGACAGCAGCGCTGAGCGGCACGTCGACGTGATTCACAATGAAATTCGCCGTCTCGACCGCGTGGTGCAGACCTTGATTGATTTTTCCCGACCCGTGGAACTCGATCTTGCCGTGTACGATCTGCGTTCGATTGTTACTACCGTACTGACCTTGGCGGAGCCCGATTTGGGACAACGCTCCGTCAAAGTGGTGAGCGTTATGCCCGTTTCCCCTGTCCATGTTCGAGTGGATGCCGATATGATTCAGCAGGCGCTGTTGAATGTGTTGCTGAATGGAGCGCAGTCCATGGCAGATGGCGGAGAACTGCACGTAGAGCTGCGGCAGCATGGGCACGAGGCCAGCCTGCGAATCCGGGATCAGGGATGTGGCATTCCTCGCGAAATCCTCAGCCGCATCTTCAATCTCTACTTCACGACCAAGCGGGATGGAACCGGGATTGGACTGGCGATGACCTATCGTATACTGCAACTCCATAACGGTTCGGTTCAAGTAGAATCTGAGGTGGATGTTGGCACGCAATTCACCCTCCGGCTTCCAGTGACTTCCCTGCCGGAACCAAGTACGATTCTTAGCACAAGTGCCGGCTAGGTCTACGAGCGAATCGCAGGATATCGACGCCGGAGTGAAATTTGGGCCCGTCGAAGAAATGCAGGGGCAAAATGCGGTACTGGCGCTTATTTTTTGTTTCATTCCTGCTTACGTTTTTGATTGCTGGCTGCCATCGCAAGGTGCAGCAAGCGCTGCCGCCACCGCAAGCCCAGGCTCCGGTAATCACTGCGCCACCAACCTTGCCACCGCTCACCCTGGAAACAGTAATCCTCGCCGGAGCCACGACGGCACCGCCGGCTCCACCGCCCGTAGAGGCACCTCCGCCCAAGAAGCATGCGGTTAAGATCCGCCGCCATCGCACACCCGCCAAAGCCAAGCCGGAGGGTGAAGCGACAGAAACGCCCACCCCCGCGGCCACCCCTGCGACTACGATTATCGGCCAGCTGTCGGCAGACGACACGACGGCCAGTCGCTCCGAGGTGGCGCAGACGCAGCACCTGATCGACGCCACAGAGAACAAGCTGAAGAAGTTGTCGACGAAGCAACAAACGGAACACAAAAACGCCGTCGCCCAGGTGGCTTCTTTCCTGTCGCAAGCCCGCCAGGCGTTAAGCATGAATGATGTGGTGGGTGCGCAGACGCTGGCGAATAAAGCAAGTATCCTGGTCGACGAATTATCGAAGTGAGGGCTGCGAGGTTTACATACCGCCCCGCAAGCGAACTATCGCTCGCCCCACTTCAACTTGGCCCGCAGCACATCGAAGAAGCTGTTGCCGCTTCTGCGAATCAGGCGGATCGTGTAGCGGGACCGGCAACAATGCAGCTCGTCGCCCAGTCGCAATTCCACAGCTTCCTGGCCATCGACCGTCAGATAAATCTGTTCTGGAATGCCTTCGATGGTGAGGGTGAGTTTCGCGTCGCCGCGCACCACCAGCGGCCGCACCGTCAGTTGGTGCGGACAGACGGCGGTGATGATCATGGCATCGATATCGGGCGCAAGAATGGGCCCATTGGCGGCCAGGTTGTAGGCGGTCGAGCCAGTGGGGGTCGCGACGATGACTCCATCCGCACTAAACCGGGCAACGGTCTGGTCGCCGGCCTTGACCAGGATGCTGACCATACGAGCAATAGTGCCCTTGGTGATGACCACATCGTTCAGCGCTTCGAACTCATGATGCACCAGGCCGGCGCGCTGAACCTCCGCATGTAGCATTGTGCGTTCATCGATGATGCAGCCGTTCTGCTGCCAGCTCTCGAGCGTAGTGAACAGTTCCCTGAGCGGCACTTCCGCCAGAAATCCAAGGGAGCCCAGGTTGACGCTGAGAATCGGCGTCTGGGTGCGTGCGAAGGCTCGGGCCGCGGCCAATAACGTGCCATCGCCACCCAGAACAATGACCAACTCCGGCCGACGCTGGTGCATCAGGTGTCGAGGAACCATGTCGGCTGACCCCAAGTAGGCCGCGCTCATCGGGTCCAGTACAGCAGCATAGTCGTGCTGCTTCAGCCAAACCATCAGTTCTGGCAGGATCGTTGCCAGCTCCGGTTTTTGCGGCTTGCAGATGATTGCGATCGATCGCATGCGTTCTCTCCCTCAAAACCGAGCGTATATCAGAAACTCACGATTTCCATCTCCACCTGGAATGGGCGAATCCATAACCCGCGTCTCCAGCGCGCTATGAGTGTCCAGGGTCTGCATGACTCGGTCGATGGCGCGCTGATACGCAGCGGAACCGTGAACGATGCCGTGCTTGCCGACAAATTCCTTGCCTGCCTCGAATTGTGGCTTGACCAGGATGACCGCTTCATGGAGGGAGCCATCTGTCCTCGACGAAAATGCAGCAGCAATGACCGCAGGCAGAACCAACGAGGCCGCAATGAACGAGACGTCCACGGTGAAGAATCCAATCCCGGGCGGCAGCCTGTCGGCAGTGAGATGTCGTGCATTGGTATGTTCCAGCAGCAACAGGCGCGAATCCGAACGCAACTTCTCCGCCACCTGACCGTGGCCGCAGTCGACGCCGATGACGCTGACCGCGCCGCGCTGCAACATGCAATCGCTGAATCCACCCGTCGAGATGCCGATGTCCAGACAGGCGCGACCGGCAATATCGATCTTCCAGGCATCGAGCGCCGCCGCCAGCTTCAGCCCCCCGCGGCTGACGTATGGATTGTCTTGCTCGATTGCATGGATCAACTGTTGAGTGTCGACCAGGAAACCGGCCTTGGTGACAACGGAACCGTCCACCGCTATCTGTCCCGCAGAGATGCGCTGCTGCGCGCGGGTTCGGGATGCGGCGAGGCCCTGGTCAACCACCCGCTTATCCAGACGAAGCTTCATGCATGCACCGATCCGTCGAGCCGATTGTTCACGGTTCTTGCCAGCTTGCATGTCGCCAGGGTCAGGGCCCGGTAAGGTAGACTTGGATACCGTTTCCTGTCAGCGGCAACGTTGTATCGATGGTGTCATCTATCGTTTGAATGATGGTCAGCATATTCGTGTCCGGGGACACAACGTAGACCTTGCCGGTAGGAGTTCCGGTGGTGGCGCCAATCGACATGGGATGAATAGTGCAAAGAACATTCGGAGCGCCTGCCGAGCATGGTTCCTGTGGCAATGGAATGGTCTTGGTGACGGTATTGCTGGTCAGGCTGACAACGCTGACGGTTCCATCTCCGCGATTGGCCACGTAGGCGCGAGTTCCATCCTGCAGTACCGAGACGGACGAAGGGCTTTTACCCACGGGCACGGTGGCGATGATCTGACCGAAGTTGGGGCTGTCGTTGCCGTAGACATCTTCGCTGATGTTGATCAGGGTCAGAGTGTTGGAACCGACGCTCGCAACTGCAAGAATCGCTCCGGTATTGTAGATGTCCGCCCAGACCGGTCCGGAACCCGTCGGAAGAGCGATCTGACCCGGCGTCACGCCGGGTTGGTTAGCCAGAAGATTGGCGCTGGTGTCGATCTGGTTCTGCTGGCTATCGATCACTGACACCGTACCGCTGCCTTGGTTCAGGATGAAGGTGCGACGGTTGTCATAACTCATCACGCCATAGACCGGACAAATGCCGAGCTGCAAGTTGGAAGATGGCGTGTTGGTCGTGGTTTCAATTCCGGTAGCAATACCGGGAGAATTGGAGGCCGGACAGCTGGGCGTAGGAAGTCCCGCGTCCGCATAGCTGATGGCGTAGATGCGTTGCGCGGTTCGGTTGCCGACAAGGTTGGCGGGATACTGCTTCACAGCGGGGTTTCTCGGATCCTTTAGAGGAATTTCAAGAAAGCCAGCGGGCGAAGTCGCGCCATTCGCCGTCTTCATCACTTCGACCGAGCCGCGGCCGGTCTGCGAGACATACAGATAATTCCGGGTCGACAGCAGCGTGCTCGGATCCGCATCGGCAAGCAGAGTGCTGGAATAGACCTGGTGGCTTTCCACGGTAGTCGAGATGCTGAAGTTGGTCACCGTTCCATCGTCATTGGTGTTGTAGACGATTCCGCCGCTGCCGTTGCTGTTGGGGGCCAGCCCCACCCAGCGGGGTCCGTTCCCCAGATTCACTCGAATCGCAAGTGAATCCCCAGAGAAGTCCACCAGCGATCCATATCCAGGCACGGTGCTCGTCGAACAAATCTGGTCGATGGTCGGTGCCGAGACGTTAGTGTTGTTGCCGCAGGAGGTGATGATCGCGTACTTGGTCGGCTGCGACGACGGCTCGACCGGGGGTATGCTCGTGACAACAGGGCGGTAAATATCTCCGCAGCCCAGCATGAAGGCGAATATCAGACTCGATCCCAATAATTTCCAGGGCCTTCTTCGCCCAAAAACTGACAACACTCGTGAATACCCCATGGTTTCCAACAATCAATTGAAGCTGTCAAGATTGTAAATCAGCGCCGATGTTTTCGCGGGATGGTTCCAAGCTTTCGTGGTCTGTATCGCTGAACCGGTCAAGCGGGCAATTTTGCGCGCCTCACACGTCAATGCAGATGCAGTCGCCAAAGCGTGTAGCTGGCCATCTCATGCAGATATCGCTCCACGATATCGATCTGGCTGACGGATTTGCCCGGCTCCCGCGGAGAAAGCAGGACATGCAGCCCTTTGGCTCGACATAATTCGCGAACGCGAAACATGTGGGTTCCATCGCTGACCACCAGGATGGTTCGCAGATGGTTTTCTCTTGCAATCGCCGCCAACCGGTCGACCGACTCCTCAGTGTTGCTGCTGGCGGTTTCTGCGATGATACTGCGATCGGGCACACCGTGGGTCAAAAAGAAATCGCGGCCCACTGCACCCTCGCTCATTTGCGGATCGTATTGCGCTCCGTCGCCGCCGCCAAGAGAAATCAGCAGAGGAGCTAATCCACGCCGGTACAAATCCAGCGCATGGTCCAGGCGAGCACGTAAAACCGGCGAAGGGCGGCCGTTGTATTCCGCCGCGCCGAACACCGCGATGGCATCGGCGGGCAGGGTCTGGATGGTGTAGGAGGTTGTCCGTATTTCAATAAACAACCACCAGAACCAGGCAAAGCAAGCCAAAAGCGCGAGGGCGACGACGACGCGTAGTGCCCGGCGCATGATTCTGCGGGCTCCGGTCGGCTCCGGATCGTAGTCGTCTTCCCAATCGGATTCTTCGGGTTCGATGTCGCGCATTCGTCGAGACTCCGCTACTGCAGCGCGAAAGCAATCTCGTGCGTTGCAATT
>JAJYSL010000496.1 GCA_021793595.1 Acidobacteriota bacterium | reverse complement strand
TCCCTTCGCTAGTTCAAGCGAGTTCTCTATCATTTCCCCGTGCGATATTGCCTGTCCATCTGATATTCGCTCATTCGAGGCGCGTCTATGAGGCGGTAGGCCATGCGGGTTGTACTACCGCATCCAAAAAATAATTAGGAGATACTCATGGCTACAGAAAAATTTAGAGAAGAAGAAGCGGAGGCCGGACGGACACTCCCAATCACCCGCCGCCGCTTCGTCCAGGGTGCTGCAGCGGGAGTTGCCCTTGCCGCATACAACTGGCAGGGATGGCCGGCGTTCGGCGAAACTGGACCACATAACCCGGAAATACTTTCTGGGAAACATTTCGATCTGACCATCGACTCTTTGCCGGTGAACTTCACCGGGCGCCGTTCCGTTGCCACCGCGATTAACGGTTCTGTGCCAGGGCCGATCCTGCGATGGAAGGAAGGCGATACGGTCACAATTGCGGTGACGAACCGGCTCAAGACGCCAACCTCGATTCACTGGCATGCGATCCGGCTCCCGGCTGAAATGGACGGAGTTCCCGGTCTGAGCTTTCCCGGCATCGCGCCCGGCGAAACCTTTCACTACAGGTTTCCGGTGAAGCAGCACGGCACGTATTGGTATCACAGCCACAGCAGGTTCCAGGAGCAGACTGGACTGATTGGCCCGCTAGTCATTGATCCGCCGGGAGCAGACCTGATTCAGTCTGACAGGGAATATGTCGTCTTTTTCTCCGATTGGACAGATACCAATCCGGAAACGCTTTTCAGCAATTTGAAAGAGCAAAGCGATTACTACAATTACCATCGGCTAACCTTGCCCAACTTCATCTCCGCAGCAAAAAAGAAGGGTCTGGAGGCAACCGCCTCCGATCGCCTCGCCTGGGCAAAGATGAACATGAGCCCAAGAGACCTGCTCGATGTAACCGGTGCAACGTACACCTATCTCGTAAACGGGAATGCACCGAACACCAACTGGACGGGACTGTTTCAGGCCCGAGAACGAATCCGCCTGCGCTTCATCAACGGATCATCGATGACCTCTTTCGATGTGCGCATACCCGGATTGTCCATAACCGTGGTGCAAGCCGACGGCAACGATATTGAACCTGTCAAGGTGGATGAATTCCGGATCAATGTTGCTGAGACGTACGACGTGATCGTGCAGCCGCCGGACAATACCGCTTACACCATCTTCGCGCAATCCATGGACCGCAGCGGCTATGCGAGCGGCACACTCGCCCCCAGGATGGGAATGACCGCACCAGTTCCTCCAATGGACCCGGTTCCCATGCGCACTATGGTGGACATGGGCATGGGCGATATGAAGGGCATGAAGATGGGGGGCACGGACATGTCTGGCGTAGACGGCATGACGAAAAAAGACATGTCTGCATCCAGCAGGAGTCCCGGGAACAACAGCAAGCAAAGCATGGCGGACATGGATATGGGCGATCAGAGCATGGCCGGCATGGAGATGAGTTCCGATGCAGCGAAACACGACATGCCCCGTGCGCATGAAGACATGAAGAGTATGGGCGGCATGGAGATGGGCAACAGCACCGGCACAATACCCTTTCCGCAGCCGGGGCCGAACACCATGCCCATTATGTCCATGTCCGCCATGGTAATGAAAAATGCCGAAGCACACCTCAAACCAGCCAACCCTGTGCATTTGCAAACTGGGCCGCAGGTTGACAACGTCCCTATGCAGGTCAGCGAACGGTTGAACGAACCCGGGCTTGGATTGAACGGCAACGGTCGGCGCGTACTAACCTATGCCGACTTGCGCGCCCGCTATCGTGGCGTGGATGGAAGGCCCCCAACCCGCGAAATCGAACTGCATCTGACAGGCAACATGGAACGGTTTATCTGGGGATTCAATGGCGAGAAATTCTCAAGCGCCAAGCCAATCGAGCTGAAGCTCGGAGAAAGAGTGCGCATCGTCCTCGTCAACGACACCATGATGGAGCACCCGATCCACCTGCATGGCTTATGGAGTGAACTGGAGAACGGACACGGAGCGTCCAATCCTTACAAACACACTATCAATGTGAAACCTGCGGAGCGCGTGAGCTATCTGGTAAGTGCGGATACCCCAGGCCATTGGGCCTATCACTGTCATTTGCTCTATCACATGGAAGCTGGAATGTTCCGGACGGTGGTGGTGTCATGAATAATCACCTTGGCTTTGATCGTGCAATTCCCACGAAACGCGCCTTCGGTCTTTGCATCTTGTCCACAGCCGCTCTGCTGGCGTCTTTTTCTATGCCAGCAGCGAGAGCGCAGTCCTCGAAACCACACAAAGTTGGGAAAGCCGCTGCTACCGTGTCCGCGATGGAATCGCCCGTAATGGACAACACAATTTTCGCCCATGTGCGGCTTGATCAGTTCGAAGATCGCACGGATGGCCCTGATAACGAGTTGCGATGGGATGGAGAAGGATGGATCGGGACGGACATGAATCGGCTGTGGCTCAAGTCGGAGGGCTTCAGCACGAACAGCACAGTCAGCGATGGCGACCATGAAGCGCTGTATGATCGCCCGATTCCTCATATGCGCTATTTCGACGCGCAGGCTGGCGTCCGCGCCGATCTGGATTCCGGCCCAAAGCGCGCATGGGCAGCGGTGGGCATCGAAGGGCTGGCCCCGTACTACTTTCAGTTTGCTCCCACGCTCTTTATCCGCGACGGCGGCAACGTGGCTGGTCGCCTCGTCGGCTCCTACGATCTCTTGCTGACGCAGCGGTGGATTGTGCAGCCGGAAGCGGAATTGCATTTCTACAACAAAGACGATCCCGCGCGCCTGGTCGGCTCCGGATTTTCGGAACTGGATACCGGTTTGCGGTTGCGCTACGAGATCAGCCGCAAATTCGGGCCTTATGTCGGATTTGCCTATAACGGAAAGTACGGCAACACGGCCACCTATGCGCGGCAGGCGAGAGAAACCACCAGCGATCCTCGCTTTGTCTTCGGACTTCGTCTCTGGTATTGAGAGGCGTTTCAATGTTCTTCGTAGAAGCAAGCTCGGTTGTAGATACTTCATTACGGTTCAAAATCTGTGGAGGTTTCCATGCGCAAGTTCTTTCTTGGATTTGTAATAGCGGTGGTTGTCGTGCTGGGGGCTGGATTCCTCTGCATGCGCTTTGGACTGATGGATCCGCGCGCCGACATACCAGTCAATTCGATGGAACGCAGCATGGCGATGCCTTCCCTGGATGCCTCGGTCGACCGTCGCGCTCCTGAAATAAAAAATCCGATCCAACCTACGGATGCCAATCTGGTCTCCGGGATGAAGGTGTATCAGACAAACTGCGCAAGCTGTCATGGCGACGTTCACCGTCCTCACGGGATGCTTGCAGATTCGCTCTACCCCCGTGCGCCC
>JAJYSL010000495.1 GCA_021793595.1 Acidobacteriota bacterium | reverse complement strand
CAATCCTGACAGAATCAAAGCCTTCTTCAAAGACCCAATCGTCGCCTATGCCGCATGACAGTATTTCGCTGCCGGATTAATAAGGAATCTCTGCACAGGTTCGTGATTTTGTGACCGCGAAGCAGGATAGCCCAGGCCGGAGGCGTTCCCGCCCCTCCAAAGAGATCAAAATGCCGTTTCCGCGGCTTCGTTTCTCTCTCCGCAGGCCATCATCCCGGCCTGCAGAGATTTCTTCTCGTTGCCGTGCAGTAAGTCCGGCAGCATATGCACATCCGAAACCGACGCCGCCGAGGTACATACCGAATGCACGATGCCTTCCTTGCTCTCCACCCCGATGTGCGCCTTAGCTCCGAAAAACCACTGCCGACCTTTGCGCGTCTGATGCATCTCCGGGTTGCGCTCCTTCTTCGCGTCCTTGGTCGACGAAGGCGCGTGGACGATCGTCGCGTCCACAATGGTGCCGGTAGCGATGCGGATGCCCTTGCTGTCCAAATAGAGGTTCACCGTACCCAGAATCTTGCCGTTCAACTCATGCTCTTCGAGCAGGTGCCGAAAGCGCAGGATGCTGGTTTCGTCCGGCGCCGCCGCACGCCCCAGGTCTACGCCCGCGAAGCGCCGCAACGCCAGCGACTCGTACAGCGCATCCTCCGCGCCCGGATCAGAGAGATTGAAGCAATGCTGGAGAAGCTGCACCCGCAACAGGATCGACAACCCAATCGGTTGCCGTCTATGGCCTCCAAAAATGTTCCCGCCGGCTCTTCCGGCCATACTTCTCAAAGTTCGCTTGATTGGCAAATGTTATCTGGCGCATCCTGCTCTCCATCCACTTACAACTTTATCCAGGATGGCTGTGGATTTGAGACTTGTGCAGAGGTTCCCCGGAGCAGTCAGCGCGGACGACGAGTTCTCTCACGCGGTTGAGTATGCCAAAACGCAGGTTCGCAACTGCTATGATGGAGAAGCGTCTCCACGGGATGGGCGGTTAGCTCAGCTGGTTAGAGCGCCTGCCTTACAAGCAGGAAGTCGGGGGTTCGAGTCCCTCACTGCCCACCAAGTACGGTATCCCAAAGCATTTTCGTCCGACAACGTAAGGCCAGGAGTTCCCTTCACGACGGATACTGGGACAAATGCCTCGACGCAGACTGGTTCCGCACGCTAACAGGGAAACTCCAGCTATGAATGATTGAGAAATCAGGGGCAGGTCAGCGCTATACCAGCGGACATTGTCATGGGGCAAGGTCGATATCCGGGCGATCCAACAAAAGCAAGAACTTGCCATCTATGGGCGAGTGGTGGTAATGGTTTCTGTTGCAAGGTGTTTTCCAGTTGCGAGAGGGGGTAGAGTCATGAAATATTTTGCTGGCGTATTGATGATGAGCTGTCTGCTGATCCCGCGGTCAACTCCGGCGCAGGCCCCAAACGACCGCACACTGACGGGCTATATCAGCGACTCCAAATGTGGCGCTATGCACATGGATAACGCCGTCGGATGCGTAAAACAATGCATTGAAAATGGAAATCAGCCCGTCTTAGTCGATGCGTCCAAACATGTATGGGCGGTGGAGAACCCACTCGCACTGAAGAACTATTACGGCGACAACGTCGAAGTTGTAGCAAGGGTCAACCCAGATGGAAAGACGATCTATGTGAAAAAAGTAACTAGGAAACCCGGCGTCATGGGGGGAATGAAGGATGGAATCACGCGCTGAACCGGAGACGCGGACAGGAATGACCCTATTGAAAGGCCACCCGCTGACTTCAGCCCGATGTGGAAGCGGCGTGGCCTGAACCTTCGGTGTTCCCAATGCAAAGCAATCTGTGATCATCACTTGAAGAAAAAGCTGCTGGCGTTTGAACCATGGACGCGGGAATGGCACGCTGTGCAAGGCTGAGATTGCGTCTTCTGGTTATGGAATGGCTTCGTTCCAGGCTCAGTATAGTTTGGCGTTGCAGTATGACACTGAGTACACAGTTCATTCACATTACTCTTGGTCAGCAAACGTGGATTCTCTGAACCATGGGGCGCATGGCAGGAGATGCAGCCTTCGGTTCTGACGGGTGGGTGCTCGTATACAAACGGACCCGCGGCATCGATGTGGCAATTTATGCAAACCTGATTCTGATCGGCCACCGACATAGGACTCTGCTTGTCGACGGTAGCGTGGGGGTTATGGCAATCGCTGCAGGTCAGAGCGCCTTCGTTGACTTTGTGATGGGATGAGAGTTCAAAGGCCGGCTTTACATCCGCATGACACGTTTCGCAAAGCTTGGTCTCCGGTTGCTTGAGCATGTTTTTTTCACTCTTAAACGTGTGCATGCTGTGGCAACCGACGCAGCCGATGCCTGCTTGAGTATGTGCGTCATGTTTGAAAGCGGGCAGTGAGGCGGAGTGGCAGCCGAGACAGATGTCGTCCTCTTCCTTGCTCCCCGTACCCGTGAAGGCAAATATTTTTGCCCCGTCGCCGCCAGACTCGACATGTTTTCTGCCGGGACCATGACAACTTTCGCAGGTAGTGCTCTTTCCGTTATGGTCATGCCTGAAATGAGGATTGGAGCTATATTCTCCGGTCACTTCCTTGTGGCAGGTGACGCATGCGCTGGATCCGACAAAGTCGGATGGGGCTGCGCTGGTTGGCTCTTGAGTTGCATCTTCAGCGCGTTGTTCGTGGCTTTCAGCGCGAACAGTTGCCAGACCGAAAATCGTGGATACCGAAAGCAAAATGAAAAGCTTCTCGATGGGACCTAACCGCCGCATGCTGCTCCTCCAGATCGGATTTCCGCTGATTGTCGGTTTGCAGTAGAACCGGAACAGCTTTTCTCGCAGGTTCTGTAGGATAGGTTTTCTTTTGCGTCGTTGCCTGTGACCTGAATCACAGGTGAGTTCTGGCTTTTTCCTGTAGCAGAATCCGTGAACAATCTGGTCGGCACATCTTGCGTCGGCGTTTGTGAACAGCCTCTCCCTCCGCTGTTTCGATCCATGGACTCCGTGCTGATCGAGTAGCAGGCGCTGGGTAATACTCCTGCATTTCTTTGAATCCACGCGAACTCAATCTTTGGGTGGAAGCGCTTTGCGAATTGGGGCGCTAGTCTGGTGCTTCGCTCTTCCCCAGAACGGAGTTGTGGAAGGTGCGTGATCGTTGGCAGCAGCAATTTGCCGATGCCCCGGATTGTTTGATTGGCCCGAAGCGGCCGCGAACCGTCCTTCACGTGCTTGACATCGAGATCGGCGGTGATGAATTTGTCACCATGGCAGGGCCCTGTTCCGTGGAAACGGAGCGGCAACTGCTGGTTACCGCCGAACGAGTGCGTCAAGCCGGGGCACAGATACTGCGAGGCGGAGCCTTCAAGCCGCGCAGTTCCCCCTATTCAGATCGGAA
>JAJYSL010000076.1 GCA_021793595.1 Acidobacteriota bacterium | reverse complement strand
CAAGGTTAAATAACTGAACATCGCCGACTGTTTCTGATCGTCTCCACGCATACTGATTGGATACAGCAAAACCGCGAAAAAAGATGTGACCGCCATCAGTCGAGGAGTTTTTCCGCAGCCTGTACAGACCCGCGAAAAAGTAGAAGCGCTGCTCAAAGTGCCGTGCAAAACCAACGGCCCGATGTCTCCGATGAGACACCGGGCTGCGGCCGGTGAGTGGTTAGATTGACCGGAGGCATCCCCGCAGGTGGGCCTCGACGAGATTGCTGCTTGCCGTCAGGACTGGCGTAGGACGCCTAAGCCCCAGTCACCTCACGTGATTTGCTACAACTGCCTTCAATGTTTTTCATTCTCTGGATCGCCCTCCTTTCCCGTGTACGGATACTATGGCGCGTATGGAGCATGATCGTCAAGGTGGGCTGGACGATCGGCGTCAGGATCATTGACGCGGCCGAAAAATTGCGGCCTCCGCATCACAGGATCAATTCGCCATCTACGAAATGGAACGGCCTCGATGTTCTCACACCCGCGACGGTTACCTTCGTACACACATCCGACAAAAATTCCCGGTACCGTGGCAATTTCCTGTTGTAATCAAACCATCGGTCCTTTTTGGTTCCTTTCAAACGATTGTGATTGCACCACGAGATTGCTGAATACGCTCGCAAACCTTTATGGCGCAACTTGTAGAATTTTTCGACGACAGGCATGTCTCCGGCACGCCTGCTCTTCTGAACGGCGACCTGCCGCAACATCTGGACCGTCTCCTGCTGACGTCCCATTCTGTCGCGGAACTCTATGCTCGCCTGGGAGAGTTTCTGCTGCACTCTGTTGGAGTCGACGGGATGTGGCTCGGCTCCCCAGACGAAAATGAGCAGGTACAGCACCACTATTCAGCCGGTGATGGCGTCTCCGAATTTCTCGACACTGAAACTATCTTGATCGGCGAGAACGTCGATAGTCCCCTGGCCCATGCTTGGCGAACCGGTACGCCCCAATTTGCTTGCGACTGGATGGATCAGTCGACCCCCCTCCCCAGTGCCTTTTGGCGGGAACGGGGCCTGCAGTTCGGCTGGCGATCCTCCTGTGCCATACCAATCACGGGAGAGTCCGGAAAACGCGATATTCTGATCCTCTACAGCAAGCGTCCTCATTTTTTTGGCAGAGATTACATCCGGAGATTTGTGCTGCAGTTGCACAGCTCGCTCGGCTTTGCATTAGAGCGGCTTCGGCTGATGGATGCCATACAAACCGGTCAGCGCGCCTTGATGCTCTACAAAAGCGCAATGGACGTTTCAACCCACGGCATTCTGATCGCCGCGGCAGAAAAGGATCTGCCGATTTGTTACGTCAACCCGGCATTTGAACGCATCACCGGCTACAGCGCGGAGGAATCGATTGGGAGAAATTGCCGCTTCCTGCAGGGCGCAGATACGGCCCAGCCGCAGATGGAAACCATTCGCGAAGCCCTGAGTCAGGGACAATCGTGCACGGTCGAGCTTCGAAATTATCGCAAGAACGGAACCATGTTCTGGAACTCGGTGAGCATTGCACCGGTGCTGGATGAGACGGGCCGCACAACGCACTTTATCGGCGTGCAAAAAGACATTACCGACGTCAAAACTCTGCTGCAAGAGAGTATTCGCTCCAATGCGCTCTATCGCGCATTGATGGGTACAGCGGAACTGGTGGTCGGCGCGCAAACGGAGCCCGAATTGCTGGACGGCCTTTGCCGTCTGCTGGTCGACAGCAAACTGTTCTCGCAGGTCTGCATCGGGTGTCTCGTCAACTTCGCTGGTACCTTGCAAATCGAGCCCATCTGCAATCGCTTCGATGAATCGAAGGATGTCTCAAGCTTACCCAATGTGACCAGCGATCAAGCGACCACGGATCTGAATGTGCGGGCATGGCGACTTCGCCAACTCCAGTTCACGAACAACCGCAGAACGAGCGAACCGATCCCACCCTCGGACCGGAGAGATCCTCCGTTCGCCACGGCAGTGGTTCCTCTCTATCGAGGCGGCGAAATTTGGGCATTGTTGACTTTGCAGTCGAACGAACCCGATATTTTCAGCACCGAACTGCTGAAACTGATGGAACGGATTGGGCGGCTTGCCGGACACGGACTCGACGCTCTCGATCTTCGCCGCACCCTGGAAGAGGAGCGCAAATATCAATCATGGCTGGCGCGACACGATGCCTTGACGGACCTGCTAAATCGTCGCGGATTGACGGAGGGTTTAGAGGAGGCGATTGCCCGCTCGGACAGGCAGCATCAATCGATGGCAGTCGCGCTGATCGGGCTCAATGGATTCCGATTGCTCAACGAATTGTATGGCCATCCGGCATGCGACCTGTTATTGCGCACGGTCGCAGACAGGCTCCGGACATCTTTGAGGCCTGGCGATGTGGCGGGAAGACTGGGTGGAGACGAATTCGTATTGGTTTTAGAAGATATCGACGAGGAAAGGCTTGCACTCGTGCTCCCCAAAATTCAGGAGGCCGTGGAAGATCCAATCCAGCTCGCGAGTGGGAGGATGGTGACCATTCAAACCAGCATCGGGGTCACAATCTACCCGCAAGACCATTGCACGGCGGAGCATCTGTTGCGCCACGCCGACCGAGCACTCTGGGAATTCAAGGAAGCCAGGGGCGCCTCGACCTCGCGTTGGACGATCTATCAACCGGAGGCGGACGCACAAAAACGAATTCGTCAGACATCTGTGCTGGCGCTGTTTCATCAAGGAAACCTCCGCGTGCATTATCAGCCCCTGGTGAACTTGCTGACGGGCAAGGTGACAGGAGTCGAAGCCCTGGCGCGGTTAGTCGACAAAGGCGGCAGAATTCTCCCGCCAGCCGAGTTTTTAGAACACTTCGGCACTGCCGAACTCACCAGTCTGACTACGCAGGTGGTGGCACAAAGCATCCAGGATCTGGATCGTTTGGACAAGGCGGGCTGCCACCTGTGCGTCGGGATCAATCTGGAACCGGTGATCCTGAATGACTCGAAAAGCGTACTCGATCTATGCCGACAGATTGAAAGAAGCGGCCTGGCCGCGAGTCGCATCGTTCTGGAACTGCTGGAGCACTCGGAGACGCTGTCGCTGAACGTCGCCCAGGGGACCTTGTGCGATCTGAAGGCCAGCGGCGCCAAGATCGCATTGGACGACGTGGGAACCGCATATTCTTCATTATTGCGAATGAAGCAGTTTCCGGTTGACATCATCAAACTGGATCGCAGTTTTCTGGCCGGCCTGGATCGCCAGCCGAAGGAGCTGAGATTTCTGATGCATCTGGTGAATCTGGCTCGCTCTCTAGGTTTTGAGCTGGTTGCCGAAGGGGTCGAAAACGATGCGGCGTGCGATGCGCTGGCAGCCATGGGTGTGACCTATGCTCAAGGCTATGCAATAGCGATGCCGATGGCTCTAGAGGACCTGGAGAATTGGCTTCAACGGCACCGGCCTGTTCCCTGGACCGGACCGCGGACGGTGCTTGGAATTGTTGCGCTGCAATTGATCGGCCTCGATGCGACTGCACGCATCCTGCCGCAGCGCCCCGACATTCTGGAGCACATGCAGGACTGCGATTGCAATCGAGAATGCGAGATCGGGCGGTACATGAATGCGCTGGGACCCCAGTGCGTCGAGGCCATCACCGCACATGGGGCATTCCACGCCGCTTTATCGCTGCACGCGCGCCAGTCGAATGGGATTGTCAAACCTTCCGACTTCCAGGCGGCGCGCGTCTCCTATGAGGAAGCCCTCTTCCGCACCGTGCTCGATGCATCCTCGACACACGAATAGCTCTTGCGTTTGAGCGATTGCTTACACTGATCTGGATGACAAACTTCTCGCAGACAGGCTCCGACGAAGTATGGTTGCGCGCTGCCTTGGCACAGGCCGAAGATGCGGAGGCCGCCGGCGAGGTGCCGATCGGCGCGGTAATTCTGGGGCCGGATAAGACCGTGGTCGCGCAGGGGCAGAATCGAGTCATCCGCGACCATGATCCTACAGCGCATGCGGAAATCGTCGCGCTTCGCGCCGCGGGATTGGCTTTGAAAAATTACCGCCTTGAACAATGCACGCTTTATGTCACGTTGGAGCCCTGCTCGATGTGCGCTGGAGCCATGATTCACGCGCGCATCGGCCGGCTCGTGTTTGGAGCGTTCGATCCCAAGGCCGGCGCGGTCGGCAGCGTTCTGAGCGTGTTGAATCACCCGCGACTCAATCATCAAATCGAGGTCACGGGCGGAATCCTCGCAGAAGAATGCGGTGACCGGTTGCGGCGCTTTTTTCAGTCTCGACGATAAGATTCCCTGCAACGTCGGCGACGCGCAGAATCGGAATCGGAGTGGGACGCGGACTTGCATCCGACCAGCATGAACGGTGCGAGCGAACATGCGCCAGAACCACACAATCCCGCCGTAAGACTGCTTTGAGGAGCGTTTTCTCACGGTCAACAAACGTGTGACATCGAAGAAACTCCTCGAACTGCATGGGTTCCAGGGCCTGTTTGCAATAAAGTAGCAACCCGACCGATCGAACACCCGACTATCAGGTTCAGGCTATAACAGGTAGTGCAAACCAGGCCTTTAGTTCTTGACGCGTACGGAAGGATTGACGGACATGCCGGGCCGCAGCAGGTGGTCGTTGTCCTCCTCAGGATTGGTCAGATCGAGACGGACTGGTATACGCTGGACAACTTTTACGTAATTGCCGGTGGCGTTTTCCGGCGGGAACAGGCTCAGCATCGAACCCGTGGCCCCACCAATCTGCGTGACTTTCGCATGGTAGGTACGGCCGCTATACGCATCGACGGTAAAAGTTGCGGGTTGTCCAATGCGCATGTGGTCTAGCTGCGTTTCTTTAAAGTTTGCCGTCACCCAAATGTTGGTCAGCGGAATCAGAGTCATGAGCGTCTGGCCTGCACTGACGTTCTGACCTACCTGCACAGTCTTCTTGTTCACGATGCCGGAATCGGGCGCAACAATTTTCGTATAGCTCAGATTCAGGCGATCGGTTTCCAGTTCTGCTTCCGCCGACTGCACCTGGGCTGCGGCGGCGTCGGCTTTGGCTCGTTCCGCCGCGACCTGTTTGGGACCGGTCTGTGCGGAGTTATAGTCGGCGCGGGCGGCTGCGAGCTTGTCATTGGAAACACGCACCTGATCGCGAGCGCCCTGCAGATTGGCTTCCGCCGCAGCTACCCGCGCTTTGGCGCTGGCAGCCGTCGCGACAACGGCATCATACTGCTGCTTGGATACGACATCGCGCTGCACCAGCGGGGTATAGCGCTGCAGATCGAGCTGTGCCTTGGTGTTGTCTGCCTGTGCCGACAGCAGTTGCGCTTGGGCTGCATCCAACTGCTTCTCCGCCGCGGAAATGGTGGACAATGCAACCCGCACCCCGGCAGCGGCCGAACTCAGCGTAGCCCCAGTGGAAGTGGTGGTGATGGGGACATTCGCCAGCGCAGCTTCATAATTCGCCTTCGCGGTGGCCAGGGCCGCCTCTCCTTGATCGAGGGCCGCTTGCGCATCCCGAGGGTCGATTTCCACCAGCACCTGCCCTTTCTCCACCTGCTGGTTATCTTGAACATTCACCTGCGAGACGTATCCCTTGATGCGGGCACTGATCTGCACCAGATTCCCATCGATCTGCGCATCGTCCGTGCTCTCGTAATAGGTGGAATGCCACCAGTACAGTGCGACACCCAGCAGAACCAATACGACCGCACCAATAATAAAAAATCTCCTTCGCGCAGGAGGCGTTTCGTGATGGAGCTCGGTATCGTCCGGCGACGCATCCTTTTGAATGCCGTTCGTGTCGGGCCGTGAGTCGTTCCGCGCAGAAGAGTGCTCGCCTGTCCGCTGATTTTCTTCCGGTCGACCGTTGGCCGAGTCGACTTGCATGGTTGCTTCGGGTCTCGATTCCGCCACGACTATTGTCCTCCAAGATAAGTCTTGTATTGGGTGCGCGCTAGGCCTACGGCGCGTGCCAATGCAAGCTTCGAAACATTCAACTGATATAGGCTACTGACATACTGGTCATTGGCCTGGGCTACCGATGACTGCGCCTGTGACACCGCCAGGTTGTCCGCAACTCCCGCTTGAAACCGCTCTTGCGCTTCCTGCAGCGCTTCGCTTGCCAGATCGGCGTTGCTTTTAGCCACGCTGACCAACTTGTTTGAGGATTCAATATCCAAAATCGCATCCTTCACATCGGCGCGGATCTGACCCTCCAGGTTGTTCAGTTGCGCGCGAGCCTGTTCCAACTGGGCATCGGCAATTCGCGCGTCACCCCTCAACTTGCCTTCCTCGAAGACAGGTCCGCTCAGCTTGCCGGTGGCATTCAGTGTGCCGTAAGAATTGCCCGGATTGACTCCAATTTCGCCATAGTCGACTTCTGCGGTGAGCCTTGGATACCGCTCCGCGTGGGCAGCGGATAAGGCCTTCTCGGCAGCCTTTACCTGCTGCTGCGCGGCTTGCAGATCGCTGCGATTCTTCAAGGCTTCCGCCATCGCCGATTCCATGGTGGGCGCATTGAACTCGGCAAAGGGAACCTGGTCCGTCAATTCGAGTTTCTGGTCGAGCGGCAGTCCGACGACGCGAGCCAGTGCAATTTCGTCTTTTTGATACTGATCGGTGGCGGCGATCAAGGACTGTTGCTGTGTCTGATAGTCCACGCGCGCGCGTAGTTCATCCAGCCGGGGCGACACTCCGTTGCGGTGGTTCTGAATGGCCTGGTCCAGCGAGACCTTGGAAGTTTGCACCTGGGCTTCAAGAGACGAGATGCGCGCGGCGTCCGCTAGACACAACAAGTATGCATTGCCGACCGTGAGTACGACCAGGTCCTGCGAATCCTTGGCTGAAAGTTTGCTCGACTCGAAATAATGTTTTGACGCTAGATAGTTTTGCAATGAAGAGATGTTCAGCAGCGTTTGATTGAGCGTGGCGCGAAAGTCTGTATACCCGAAGGGTCCAATCACCGCGGGGAATCCTGGGATGCGCAATCCTTCTGCCTGCAGGTTGACCTGCGCCACCGACGCTTGCGCGGTGCCGGTGACGGCCGGCAGCAGGGCCTGCAATTGCTGCAGCTTCGTTCCGCCCTCAGATGTGACATTGGTATTTTGCAGGATCGCGCCCAGGTTGTTTCTCAGACCCATCCGGATAGCATCGTCGAGCGATAACGGCAATTCTCCAGGTGTTGCTTTTTGCCGCACGACGCTTCCTCGATAGGAATCAGGCGTCTGTGCCTGCGCATCACAATGGACGAAACCGACAACAAAAGCCGTAGACAACAACAATCGCAGACAGACCGAAAATGCTTTAAGAGAAGTTTTTTGCATTTCTTTCATCGGACAGACGGTTTGCGTACGGAGCAGAATTGCCGTGTTGTAGGTGCTAGAGAATAGATGACGAAACGGGCAGAAGAGTGCAAATTCTTTCCCCATCTTTTCTGTCGCTGGTTGTACAACATGGTTCTCTGCTTTAGGATACCGGATTGCAGTTCTTGAAAGAGATTTACGTGACCGTCATCACTCACTGACACCTTCGGGCGGAGGGATTTGAGACACTGGAAGAGTCGATTTTGCCCGCCAGGTTGTTACGATTGCCTCACCGGAAGAAGACACGAACGCATGGCACTGAAAAGCAGCCGCGAAACTCCGCTCACGACCAAGCACTACTTCAACCGGGATGAATCCTGGATGGATTTCAACTGGCGTGTATTGGAAGAAGCTCAGGATGACTCCAATCCGCTGCTGGAACGGGTGAAATTCCTCGCCATCACCGCCAGCAACCTGGACGAGTTTTTTGAGGTTCGCGTCGCCGGAATTTTGCAGCGCATTGAAGACGGTTACAACGAACCGGGCCCAGACCTGATGACGCCGCAGCAGACCTTGGACTCACTGGCGAAAAAGACGCACGCCTTTGTCTCCGATCAATACACCTGCTGGAACAAACAATTATTGCCTGCCTTAGCCGATGCTGGCGTCCGCATGCGTGCCTGGAAAGATCTGAGCGAAGACCAGCGCAAATTTGCCATTGCCTTCTATCAGAGCGAGGTGGATCCGCTGCTGACCCCCATCACCATCGACCCCGCTCATCCGTTTCCACATGTACTCAACAAGGCGCTTTGCCTGGCGTTATTGCTGCATCGCAAGCGCAAATCGGCGTCGACGCAGTTACTGGGAGTGGTGACAGTACCGCGTGCGCTGCCGCGCCTGGTGGCGCTGCCTTCGGCTCCAGGATGCTTTGACTACATTTTCCTGCATGAACTGATCGAATCTCAGGCTGCGGCGATGTATCGCGGGTACGAATTTTTGTCTCGTGCGGCGTTTCGAGTCACCCGCAACAGCAACCTTTACCTGCAGGAAGAAGAGGCGCGCAGCCTGCTGGAGAGTGTGCGTTCAGAGCTGCACAATCGCCGTAAAGGAGATGCTGTCCGGCTGGAGATTGCCAGCGATGCTGCTCCCGAAATTGTCGAGCAGCTGCGGACAAATTTCGAGTTGGATGAGTTCCAGATTTTCTATACGGACGGCCCGGTCAATCTCTCCCGTCTGATGAACCTGCATTCCAAAACAGACAAACCGGAGCTGAAATATCCACCCTTTGTGCCGCGCAGCCTGCGGTTGCATCGCGAGTCTGGAAATCTGTTTGCGGAAATTCGACGCCACGACGTTCTGCTACACCATCCCTACGATTCCTACAATGCCGTAGTCGAGTTTATCCGTGCCGCCGCGGAGGATCCGGCGGTGCTTTCCATTAAACAGACCCTGTATCGGACCAGCGCCAACTCGCGCATTTTTCAGGCCCTGCGCGAGGCCGCCCAGACCAAAGAAGTGACTGTGGTGGTGGAATTGATGGCGCGCTTCGATGAGGCATCGAACATTCGCTGGGCGCACGATCTAGAGGATGCCGGAGTCCAGGTCTTCTATGGAACTGTCGGACTGAAAACACACTGCAAGCTGGCGCTGTTGGTCCGGCGCGATCCGGAAGACGGTGTGGTACGCCGATATGCCCACCTGGGAACGGGCAATTACAACGTAGAGACGGCGTCGTTCTACACCGATTTGAGCCTGCTGACTGCGAATCCAACCCTGACAAATGCGGTGCACAACGTATTCAATTACCTGACGGCACACTCTGAATCGGACGACTACGCACCGTTGCTGGTCGCACCGTTAAACCTGGCGGAGGGCTTTGCCCAGCGCATTCATCGCGAGGCTAAACATGCCGCCGAGGGCAAGCCGGCCCACATCGTTGCCAAAATGAATTCCCTGCTAGAGCAAGGCGTGATCGATGCTCTGTACGCTGCCTCGCAAGCGGGAGTGTCGATCGATTTAATTGTTCGCGGCATTTGTGCATTGCGCCCGGGAGTTAAGGGTCTGAGCGAGAATATTCGCGTGCGCTCCATAGTCGGCCGGTTTCTGGAACATAGCCGCATCTTTTATTTCCTGAATGGCGACAACGCGGAAATCTATGCGGGAAGCGCCGATTGGATGCCTCGGAATTTATTCGAACGATGCGAAGTGGTATTTCCAGTACTGGATCCGCAACTACGTCAGCGCATTCGCGACGAAATTCTGGGTGCCTATCTTGCTGATACCGCCGAATCTCGTTTCTTGCTGCCTTCTGGCGAGTACGTTCGTGCCAAAGATCAGCCGGGGAGAACAGGGCCTCTCTTTCATGCGCAGGAATTTCTGATTCGGCTGGCTGAAGACAAAGCGAGCGTCCGCGATATTCCACAGCAGGCAGCCTCGTTCGCCACTCCCCAAGCATCCAATGGCGCGTCCGATGGCCTGGATTCGGCAACTCCACAGGCGATGCCTGTAGCAGGCGAACCGAAACCGCCAAGTAAAGTTTCGGCGACCGAAAGGAAATCCCGCACTATCAAACGCGCTCGCGAACGAAAAATAGCGGCCCCTACCGAATGAACTTCAACATCTTGTTGGAAATGAATTCTGTTGCATTGGAAACGCGAGGGTGGCGGAGCGCGTCGAATACAGGTAGAGCATTACTGCATCGCGGGAAAGCCGCAAACTTCCCGCTTCCGTGACGGATTGACATGTCAGCCAGCCCATTGACCAGCGCTCCCACGATTCGAAACGCCCAGATAGACCAAGGCCTCGGTGCATTGCCGGATCGGCGGCTATGGGTCTGGTGGCACCTGCTGAGTCTGGATGCACCCACGATCGCAGTTGTCTGGTGCTGGTTTTTCGCTACGGCTTTCGGCGTGAACCTTCCATCAACCGCGCTGGCTACGCTGGCGCTGGGAACCTGGTGTGTCTACGTCGCGGATCGACTGCTCGACGGCTGGCGCTCGGTCGACATGACAGATCTGCGCGATCGCCATTGGTTTTATCTGCGACACCGCAAGCCGTTTGTGATTGCGTGGATTGCGGCCGCCCTACCTTTGGCCTACCTGATCTTGTTTCGCGTACAGCCGGCCGTGCGGATGGACGATATTGTCTTGTGTCTGATTGGCATCGGCTATTTTCTGTTGATCCATCATCGTTCTGAAAGCGATCGCTTTTCGAAGGAATTATTTGTTGGATTCCTTTTTCCCATCGCAACCGCGGTACCGACCTGGACTCGCCTTCAGGAAGGCCGAGGGTTGTTGCTGGCGGCAATATGTACGTTTGGAGCTGCTTGCTGGCTCAACTGCGTTGCGATCCAAACGTGGGAAGACGCAGAGGCAAGATGCGAAGGCGTGCAGGACGATTTTGCGGCGTGTCGGACGCGTGAACTCCGCGCTCAACAAAACGCGGTATCCCGTCCTGCTCTCACAGATTTCCTGGGAAATCATTTGACTGCTTTCGCCATGGGCGTCGGCGCCTTGTCTCTTTCGCTGGCATGCCTCCCCACCGTTAGAACTGTTTGGCCCCTCTTTCTCGCGGTCGCCGCCAGTTCTCTGGTGTTTCTCGCGCTGATTCGTCACAACATCCGATTGAGCGCACTCTCACTCCGCGTCCTCGCCGATGGAGCCTTGCTGACACCTCTACTATTCTTTCTCCACGTACATTAGTCGCGCCGCATGTTTCACCGCAAACCGATGGAACCCGACACGCCGAATTTCGATTCCTTGGCCCGCGTCTATCGCTGGATGGAATATTTCAGCTTTGGCCGCATTTTGGAGCGCTGTCGATTTCACTTCTTAATGCGATGTTCGCGCGCGCGCCATGCGCTGCTCCTTGGCGATGGAGACGGTCGTTTTACCGCCCGCCTCCTGGCACTGAATCCCACAGTGCAGGTGGACGCGGTCGATGCGAGCCCGGCGATGCTCACCGCCTTGCGCGAGCGAGCGCGACAAAGCTGTCAGAATGCGGATCCCCGACTCCATACAATCCAGGCCGATCTTCGCAGATTCACCCCGACGGGCAGAGATTACGACCTTGTCGTCTCCCACTTTTTTCTCGACTGTTTGACGGACAGCGACGTGACGGCCCTGATCGAGCGATTTTCCCCGCGTATGTCCCAGGACGGGATTTGGCTGGTGTCGGAATTTGCTCTGCCCGAAAAGGGATGGCGGCGCCTAGGTGCGCGGATGGTGATTTTTTCCTTGTATTATGCGTTTTTCGTCCTGACCGGACTGAGGGTTCGCCACATCCCAAACTACCCCAAGGCCTTCCATGACAACGGATTTCACCTGCTCGAGAAAGCAGTCTATCTGGGCGGAATGTTGATCACAGAAGTGTGGGAGCGACAGTCGAACCAGAATTTTTCTTGGGCGGCAGTTCTCGCTGCTACAATTTCGGATGTTCCTGAGAGGCCGGCTTCCACGGTATCTATGCAAGATTCATCCGCTGCCAGCATCTAACCTTGGAATGACGCCGGATTTCCAGAAATAATCGGCCATCGGATTCGGAGCGATGACTCGTCACCGAGAGCGAAGCGGTTGCGAGTGAAATTGAAGCGCTAGGACGGTGTATGAATTTGTATTTGTTGCGTCACGGCAGCGCAGGTCAGCGGAAAATGAATCCCGTGCTGGACCACAAGCGGCCACTCGACAAAGAAGGAAAACAGCAGTGCATTCTGTTGGGCCGGGCTCTGAATTCGATGAAGATCCAATTCGATTCCGTCATTTCCAGTCCGTTGAAGCGAGCTTTGCAGACCGCTGCGCTGGTAGGGACGGAAACCGGCTACGAAAAGAAAATCCAGCTATCGCAGGCAATGGCGCCCGACGGAACATGGAGCGATTTCCAGCGGCTTCTCGACGGTGTGATGGAACAGGAAGATGTGCTGCTGGTGGGTCATAACCCCAATCTGCCGATGTATCTGAATCGCCTGCTTTCTCCGTCGGCGACCAGTCCTATTGCGCGAGTTCGCAAGGGCGCGATTGCTGCGCTTACCGTACAGCGCGGGTCAGTCAGACTGCAATGGCTGTTGGATCCGCGGCTGCTGCGAGCGATTCAATCCAAAGACACCAAGAGGTCGCGCGCGAAAACTTCGCGAAAATAATCGCCTTCTTTTCGCAAAGCCCACAGTTCCAAGTCCATCCCTTTTCGTCCCGGAATCAGCATGATGGTGACTTTCTTCGGAGTGACACGGGTACGAAAGCGCGCCACCGCGGTGGACTGATTCTGGTGCAAGGCGACCGCCATGCGTAGCAGCATAGCCGCCTGCTTCACATTCACATGCTGTTCCACAGGGATGTAGCGCAGCACTCTGTCGCCCGGCGCGGGCCTGGATTTTCCCAGATAACGAGCGATGGCAGAGACGATGAGTCGTTGCTCCGGCGTGAATCCGTATAACTCTGAATTGGCAATGATGTACTGCGTGTGGCGGTGATGGCCCTGGTAGTTCATGAATTTGCCGACGGAGTGCATCATGGCTGCCGCTTGCAGCCACATCTTGTAGTCCGGAGACAAACGATGGACACTCTTCAAATCATCGAACAATTGGGTGGCGTCGCGGACCACAGGTTCCTGCCGCTTCGGATCGATTCCGTAATGGCGACACAGCTCCAGCACGCTGGCCCAACGTTCCTCCTCAAAATGTTGGTGGGCGGAAGTTCGCGTGTCGCCTTCGGCCAGCATCAGCGCCAAGATGCCATCTCGCAGACCCATGGGAGAGTAGCGAAAGCCCGGTAGATGGAAGCGTTCCAGTAAATCCGCATACACGTACGCGCCAGCCACGATGATTTCCGAGCGCCTGGGCCCGATGCCGCGGATGACGCTGCGTTGCGAAGCGGACATCCGCTTCAGCTTGTCCGCCAGTTTGCGAACTACTACCGTCGGGGTGCGGTCCCAGGCTCGGACGCCCGGTTTTGCGTCGGGCTTGAAGCTGGACTTGGTCGCAGCGCGCGCGGCAGCAGCCAGAGCTGCGGCTGTCCCAGACGTAGCGAACACGCTGACCCGTTCGCATCCAATCTCCTGTTCCGCACGGTGCAGTTCGCGCCGGATCCAACCCTGCATGCGCGCGATCTCTTCCGCAGTCGGCGGATCATGGCGGAGAAATTCACGGGTTAACCGAACCGCTCCCAGCGGAAGGCTGACGATCTGGCGAATCGCACCATGGTCGGAAAAAGTCACTTCACAACTACCGCCACCCAGATCAACCAACAAGCAGCGCCCGCGAGCGGCGGGCTCGTTGGAGACAACTCCCAGGTGAATGAGACGGCCTTCTTCGAGACCGGAGATAATCTCGACCTTCCAGCCGGTAGCGGAATGCACCCAGGCCAGGAACGCCTGTTGGTTACGCGCATCGCGGATGGCGCTAGTCGCCACCACGCGCACCTTGTCGACCGCATGGGCCTGTACCGCCCGATGAAATCTGCGCAGCGCTCGGATTGTGGTGGCCATCGATTCCGGCGAAACGACAGCGCTTTCAAACACGCTTTCGCCCAGCCGTGTAATCTCGCGATCCTCATGCAGCGTCTTCAGACGGTGATTGTGCACAGCGGCGATCTTCAGCCGAACGGAATTCGATCCGATATCGACGGCCGCGTATGTCGTCATTTCTTTTGCTGGAACAGTACCCACATTGGCAGAATGCCACGAATTCAGGAAAAAGTGGCGGACATTGGACTGCTATTCTAAGTTTGCTTCTCAATATGCAGATGCAACCTTCCAATTCTTCCCATCCATCGTCCCTCGCCGGGATTGAGGCCGCCGATTTAACGCCCGCATTTCCGCTTTCCCGTCGCGCCGAGTGGGTGCTGATTCTCGCTGTCTTTCTGGCTGTGTATTTTGCGGCCTTGTTCACCCCCTCTTTACTGGACGATGCCGATGCCACCCATGCGCAGGCGGCGCAGCATATGGCACTGACCGGGCACATTGTCACGTTGATGGTGGACGGAATTCGCTACCTGGAAAAACCACCGCTGCCGTATTGGATGGTAGCGATCGACTTTAAACTTTTCGGCTTCAATGCCTTCTCGACGCATTTGCCGGAAGCTCTGGCGGTTTTGGGCTGCGCCATTCTGGCGTTGCTGTGGGGTCGACGGGCTTACTCTGAACGCGCCGCGTTCTACGCCGCCCTGGCCTTCCTCACTTCCGTCGGAACATTCTTGTTCACCCGCTACTTCATTCCTGAGTCGATTCTGACCCTGCTGATCGCATTGGGACTGTACTTGTTCCTGACGGGATTAGAAGATCACCAGCCGTCGCGCATCTATTGCACCTACGTTCTGCTGGCGTTGGCCATGCTTGCGAAGGGACTGATTGCGCCGGTGTTTTTCCTGGGCGGCGTGATTCCGTATCTCCTGCTGACCGGACAGTGGCGTCGCTGGAGAGAATTTCATCTGTTCGCTGGAACGCTTCTATTCCTGCTGGTAGCCGCTCCGTGGCACATCCTTGCGGGATTGCATAATCCGGACCAAGGCCATCCCATCGGCAACATTCCTTCGCCGGACAACGTACACGGATTTTTCTATTTCTACTTCATCAACGAACACATTCTGCGCTTCCTCGGCAAACGCTACCCGCACGATTACAACAAGCTGCCCGGCTATCTTTTCTGGAGCCTGCACCTTGCGTGGCTGTTCCCGTGGAGCCTCTACTGGCCAGCAACGCTGTACGAGGCGTGGCATAAACATCGCCGTTCCGGTCGCCGCTTCAGCTGGCAAACCTGGAAGCAGCTGGATTTCCGTGGCAATACTTCCCTGTTGATGACGCTCTACGCCAGTTTCATTCTGCTGTTTTTCTCAATCTCGACGAACCAGGAGTACTACACCTTCCCGGCATACTTTCCACTGCTTCTGTTGACGGCCGCGGGGTTGGCGAGCCTGGAAACGGACGCCATGGTGGCATCGGTCAGCGAGCGAGCCGTGGATATGCGCTGGCTGGAAGGCGCGCAGGCCTTGTTCGCATTGGTGGGCGCAGGAGCGGCGGCCATGCTGGCCTACGGATTGTGGGCATCGCGACATTTGCCATACGTCTCCGATATCGGAACCTTGCTGGCCCATCGCGATGTCGGCGGCTACTCGCTCTCCATGTCCCACTTCATGGATCTCACCGGCCCTTCTTTCGCAGCGTTACGTCTGCCGGCGATCCTGGCTGCCATAACGCTGCTGGTCGGGCCGACGCTGGCATGGCGAATGCGCATACGTCGCCAACATTTAAGCGCTACTTTCACCACGGCCATGACAGCGGCGATGTTCCTGGTTGCAGCCCACATCGCCTTCGTACGCTTTCAGCCGATGCTTTCCTCCCAGGCGATGGCCAACACCATCAACGCCATTGCCAGCCCACAGGACACTCTCATTCTTTACGGCGATCAATCGTACGGATCGTCCATCATCTTCTACACCGGCCGGTCTGCCTACGTAGTCAACGGCTGCGAAACCACCCTGCTTTGGGGCTCGGATTATCCGGACGCCCCGCACGTTTGCCTGGATGATGACCAATTGCTCGCGATGTGGGGCCATGGTCCGCGAAAATTTTTGTTTGTCCCGCCAGACTACCGGCAGCACGTGGAAGCATTGCTGAAGAAGCGCACGTACCTGGTGCAGGAGCTTTCCGACAAGGAATTATTGACGGATCGTCCCTTAAACCGATAATGGCTGCGGCGACCCGATGCTTCAGCCTACAATACAGGGTTGCACTATCCGCAGTTTTGCGCGACCCCCGGAGAACCCATGCCGAAGATGATCGCCATTGACCGTGCTGCTTCCGCCGGCATGCAACGCGCAACTCAATCGCGAAGTGCCTCTGTCGTGCTGCGAAGATTTGCGTGGTTTGTCCTGGCGTACAACGTCATCGTCATTCTGTGGGGAGGGGTGGTGCGGGCAACCGGGTCCGGCGCGGGTTGCGGCGATCAATGGCCGCTGTGCGATGGCGCTGCCATTCCGCAGTCGCCGCAGTTGCATACGCTGATCGAATTTACGCATCGCCTGATGAGCGGCGGCGCCTTAATCCTGATTCTCGCTCTGCTTGTGTGGGCGTGGCGAGCAACCGGCAATGGGCACCTTGCGCGTTGGACGGCCGTCATTGCGTTGGTGTTGGTGATGAATGAGGCATTTCTCGGCGCGTTGCTCGTCACGGTTGCGGCGCACAGCGCTTCCGTAGCGACCGGCGTTCTTCTGTTCTCCTGCCACTTGACGAATACTCTACTGCTGGTGGCGGCTCTCGCGTTGACGGCTGAGTTTCTTTCGAATCCCCGTTTTGGCGCGACCACCGGGCTGCGTCGAGGCCGTCTAGTGTTTCCCTCCCTGGGCATCCTGGCGACGCTGCTGGTCGGCGTTACGGGTTCGCTGGTCGCCTTGGGAGATACGATGTTCCCGTCCTCATCCCTGCTCGATGCGATTCGACAGGATTTTTCTTCAACTGCCCCGCTGCTTCTTCGCCTGCGCTGGATACATCCGGCCAGCGCCTTTGTCGCTGGAGCATTCATCCTGTGGCTTCTGATGCGGGCTTTCCGCCGCGATGCACCAGCAAAGATGCATACACTCGGCATGGCCGTAGTTCTAACCTTGCTCCTGCAATACCTGCTCGGCGCTTTCGATGTATTGGGGCAGCAGCCGACATGGTTGCAGATTCTCCACTTATTGGGCGCCAACGTTTTCTGGATTTTTCTGGTCCTGCTAACTGCAAATTATTGTCTGGTGGAGACATCGCCCACATGAAATCCTGTGTGCGACGACTCGGGCTGTGCCAACCAATCGAAGCGAAAGTTTTCGTGTATTTTTGTAACGCGGTGAAAAAATCCCCTCCGATGGAGTGAGTCTTGAAGCCTACTCGTAGTTCATTTTCTCTTTGTTCCTTGGCGTTCGGTATCGTTCTCCTCGCTGTACTTCTCCAGACACACAAGATGTTTGCCCAGGCCGGGAAGGTCAAGCCCTATACTTTCTCGCCGCAAGCAAAACAGGTGATCGATCGCCTCGGCACATTCGACTCCATTCCCGCGGATACATGGCAGTACCATGTCGGCGACATCGCGCATGGTGAACGGCCCGACCTCGATACCGCAGCGTGGCAAACAGTGCATCTGCCGTTCACTGCTCCTCACGGAGCGGTCTGGCTGCGGCACTGGGTGGAGGTGCCGAAAACGCTGAACGGCTACGACCTGGCGGGATCGCAAATCTGGTTCCACATGCAGGTCGGCGCGAATGGCCCTGTCCCGACGATTCTCTATTACAACGGCAGCCGCATCGCACTGGGAGACGATCTGGAGAAGCAACTACTTTTCAATGAGGCCAAGCCCGGAGACAAGGTGCTGATTGCCGTCAAGCTGCTGCAGACCCAGGACAACAAGGATATCCACGCCGCTGACCTGAACGTCGTCTTCTCCAGCCATCGACCCAACCCGGCGAATCTTCGCGATGAGTTGATTTCCGCCGCTCACCTGCTGCCTGCCATCACCGCCGATGCCGCGACCCTGGCGTCGCAGGAAAAGACATTAGACGGTGCAGCCACATCGGTGGATCTGGCTGCACTGGACAAGGGCGATCAATCCGCGTTCGATACATCGCTGCAGAAAGCGCAATCCGCACTTGACCCGCTGCGACCAGCTTTGCAGGAATACACCATCCACATGACCGGCAATGCACACATCGATGCAGCTTGGCTGTGGCCGTGGACCGAAACCGTGGACGTGGTGAAGCGCACCTTCTCAACTGCTTTGCAGTTGATGAATGAGTACCCCGATTACACGTACTCCCAATCGGCAGCGCAATATTACGCCTGGATGCAGAACAAATATCCTGACATCTTCCAGCAGATTCAGCAGCGCGTGAAACAAGGGCGATGGGAAGTCGTCGGCGGTATGTGGGTCGAGCCTGACCTGAATCTGCCGGATGGCGAATCGACAGTCCGGCAAATTCTTGTGGCGAAACGCTACTTCCAAAAGAACCTGGGAGTGGATGTGAAAGTGGGTTGGAATCCGGATTCGTTCGGCTACAACTGGCAACTGCCGCAAATCTACAAAAAATCTGGCATCGATTATTTTGTGACCCAGAAAATGACGTGGAACGATACGAACCAGCTTCCTCTGAAATTATTCTGGTGGCAATCTCCGGATGGCAGCCGCGTCCTGACCTATTTTCCGCATGACTATGTCAACCAGATTGAGCCGGTTCGCATGGCGAGCGATTTGGCGACAGCCGTCGATTTGAATCCGGGTCAGAAAGAATTGATAGATCGGAA
>JAJYSL010000494.1 GCA_021793595.1 Acidobacteriota bacterium | reverse complement strand
GATCTCGCCTGGTGAGGCAGAACTCATCTGGCCATCGACGTTGACCTGTACCGCCGCTGCCGGCTGCGAAAATTCAATGACAAAATAGACGTGCTTGTCCTTCGCCCAACCATGCGTGGAACGGCTGCCGCTCATGCGGGAGGTGCTCTCTACATTCAATTCCGCTTGGTAGACTTTGCTGCCCACGCAATGAACCAGGTCGATCATCATTCCCTGACGGGTTTGAGCCGGTAATGCAGGATAACGATATCGATGCATGCCGCAGCGCGTCGTTGCTGTTAGCTCCGCCTGCACATCGGGTGTATCCAGGTGCACGCTGTAGTAACCTGCGCGCACGGTTTCCTTCTGGTGAGAGAAAAAGGAGCGGTAGCCCGGTTCGGATCCCCCGAAAACCCAACCCGAGTTCAGTCCGAGTGCTTCAATCTGCCCTTGGGCTTGCTCGCTCGGAACGTTTGGTTCCCAGCCCCAGTTCCGTCCTTCGACGAGCGGCATGATGAGAACGTCGCCGAGCTCTCCGCCTCCTGTTCCCTGAACATGGGTGTGGCTGAAACCTTCAATCACATTGTCTGGATAGTGATAGCCCGAGCAATGATTCCAACGATAGACGTCCCATCTGGTGTTCCATTTGGGCTCCGGCGGCCCGCTCGAGTCCGGACTGAGTTGCACCAGGCCGAAGGGCGCAACAGCACCGGGAAACATATGACCTCGCCAGCCGGTGCCGATGATCGGTCGCACGAAATCGACCGGATTTTTCCCCGGTTTTCTGGTACCGGAAATTGCGGTTTGTGCGGCCTCCACATCCGTTGTGTCAAAGATGTTGTAAGCCGGCACCACGGAAGCAGCCGCGGTCGCGGCACACGCTTTTAGGAAGTCGCGTCTGCGCAACTTCAGCCATTCAGGATTCATTCTGTAGTTCTCCCTTTCAGTGGGAATTATAGTTCCGCAAGGGAGGGGCAGACTGGGAAGTAAGGTGGAAACATCGCAGACGGGTGTATTCGGATTCAGACTGCAGAAGTGGAACAAGCGCGGATGCAACGCAGAAAACCCATCCTTAGAGATCTAAAGATGGGTTCTCGGTGGAGGCCAATCGATTCTCACAAAAACGAACGTGCGCCTAACGCATGGATTTGCGCGATGTTACAGCTTCTCGTGAAAATCGCAGGCGGAGCAGGAAATATACACCCCGCCCGGAACGCCACGCTCGCGGTCCTTCACGCGTTTTACAATGCGTGTCGGTTTCGAGCATTTGGGGCAATCCGTGCTCTTGGTGGTATCCATTTCCTTCTTACGGTCGCCTGTTTTTGCAATCTTTGCCATACTCTTTCCTGTCTCCTTCCGCTAAGCGATCTGTGCAGTTGAATTTTCCACCAGCTACGATTCACACAATTCAACTCAGCTCAAAGCCGAGGCGAAATCCAAATGTGCGATTGGATGGGAAAATCGGCTCTGAGACGAGCCAGAGCTGTCGCTGATCACCTGTGAACTTCAGTTTACACGAAGCTCAGGGTGGGCTCGGCCCAAGGCTCAGTCCAAGCTTGTGGTTGAAGGTGGAGCTTCCGGTTTGCGATCAGAGCTCTGTCCGGAGAAACTGTGGAATGAGAACTAAAACTTGGAGGAGAATTGTTGCATGAAGCGGTGCTGGCTGGTGGGTGGGATGGTGTTTGGGTTGGGTGCGGCGGGCGCACTGGCTGCGCGAACGTATTCGACGGGCGCGACACGCACAGTGTCGGCCAGACCGCGGACCACACCCCAGCTTTTGCCTCTACAGCCGCATCCAATCGTCGCGCTTACCTTTGATGATCTGCCCGCGGCGGGCGGCCTGCGCCCCGATATCACGCGCGTAGAAATCGCGACCAGGCTTACAACGGAGTTGAGGGCCAACCACGTGAAAGGCGTCTACGGTTTTGTGAATGCGGTCGACCTGGGGGATGATCCGGATACCCAGCAGGCCTTGCGGGTCTGGATAAAGGCAGGTATGAATATAGGCAATCACACATGGTCCCATCCCTCTCTTTCCAGCGAATCCGCGGCCGCCTTCGAGCACAACATAGCGCTCGATGAGCCGGCGTTGCGACAGTACGCGGGGAGACGCAACTGGCATTGGTTCCGCTACCCATATCTCGAGGAGGGCGCCACATTGCAGGAGCGAAAAGAGGTCCGCGACTGGCTTTACAGACACCGGTATCGTATCGCCGAGGTCACGCTCAACTTTAATGACGATGACTGGAGTGACCCCTATCTCCGCTGCATGGACAAACACGACGAGGCTGGAATTGCCTGGCTGCAGCGGAGCTATCTGGAGAATGCTGAGGAATTTGTGCGACAGGGACGCGAGGAGGAGCAAATCGCCTTTGGCCACGAAATTCCAAATGTGCTGCTGCTGCACGCTACAAGGTTTACCGCGCTGATGCTGCCAGATCTGATGCAACAGTTGAAGCAGAAGGGATTCCGCTTCGCACCGCTGCCCAAGGTAGAAAAGAATCCAGCCTACGCGCTTGACCCCGACATTGCGCTACCGCAAGGCGGCTCGCTCCCCGAAGAGGTTTTGGCTGCGCGGCATGTGCAGGTTCCACCTGCAAAGCCTGAGCCGGTGGAACAACTGGACAGCGTGTGCAGATAAAGGCAGACTGCAGCGCCGTTTCCCTGATGCGGTGGGGAACAGGATGTCATCCGCCTTCTGAACTTTCTACATCGGTGCAACTTTTCGGCTTGACGGCCTCGATTTCCAGATGGCGCGAGGCTATGGATTTCCGAGATTCTCAGGTTCCTGTTCTGTGTCGCCATTGGAGGGTTCGGCGGGTGGGCTGGAGGGAGCTTGTGGCTCGGAATTTTTCGGTGCCGAGCCAGCTATCGCACTCATCGGAGCGATTTGGACCAGGCCGTTCTTGGGTGCTTCCTGCAGAGGAGCGGATGCGGCCTGGGGGGGAGCAGGATGCAGGGGATGACCAAGTTCCACTGGAATTCCAGCGGGCTTCAATTCCGGCTGCCCATACTTCCAAGCTAGATCCCGGGTTATCCAAATCAGGATATAGAGGCCAATCCACAATGCGATCAGGCTGACCATGCTGGCTTCCGGTCCAAACTCGCCTCCTGTCAGCCATGCGGGTCCGTCGACATAGGTGTAGATCACGCTCGATGCGTGGCGACTGCCGGCCAGGGGTTGGCCGAACAGGATACCAATGCTTGCCACCCAAGCGAAGTGCAGTCCCCAACATAGCCAGAGGGCATGGGTGCGGAGATAGGCAACCGAAAGCAGAATCGCTGCCAGCGCGCTGATCCACACAGCGGTAGGGGTGGCGCCCGGGGTCTCCCAACGTATCAAGCCAAAGAATATGCCGGCAAGGATGGTGGCGGCGAATGGCCCGGTTGTTTCGAAGATCGG
>JAJYSL010000075.1 GCA_021793595.1 Acidobacteriota bacterium | reverse complement strand
AACACCATAAAATATCCTTACTTGTAGACGATACTCCTTACTTCTCGATCCCGAAAGTGCTTTTCTAAAACTTCTGGAACGAATGCGTCCAAACGACCGCCAACGGGAGCATGCAAAGTGGGGGGGGTGGTCAAGCAGCGGCTACTCTTCCACGGAGCGGCGTTCCTTGTCGGCAATTCGGGCGAGGGATCGGTGCCGCTTGTCGTGAAACGCGCACGCCGGCTTTGGCTGGCCAACGTTCACTCTCGCCATAGCGCGGACCATGGTCTCCTTGGTCAGCTTTTTGAGTTTCCTTTTCACGACACACGTCCTTTCCTACAGCGCAAAGGGAAGTCTTCCCTGAGACTGCAAATCTGCGATCTTGTGAGATTAGCGAATGAACCTGAATAGCGAGAGGCCACCCTTGGGTGGCCTCTGCGACACAGGTTATTAGAAATACACGGGTTATTATGGTATTACAAGAAAAGCATACCACAAATCGCGAAGACCTTAGTCGACCGTGACGTCTACGAATTGTGTGTGGATAAGACTACCCGACGTGCCGGTGATCGAGATCCTGTAGGTACCGCGAGGTGTCCCATTCGACTGCAGATAGCGCAGGCCTCCGCATCCGGCCAATACCAGCATGCTCCCGAGCAAGGCAAGCACAATCGTATAGGGGCGCTTGCTTTTCCGTTTCCGCCGCGAACCTCCGGAGAACAGAAAAAGAAAGAAGCCGGACGAAACGGTAGTGACCGTTGTGGCGGTCGTTGTGATCGCCAGATTCGACGAAGCCGAGGCCGGCGTTGCCGTGAACTGCTGATAAGCGGACGCCGGCAAGGACAAAACCAGGGCCCTCAAGGACGGAGTGCATCCCATGAGCGGCCCCAGCCCAGCACAAGTCAGATTGACAGTGCCGGTGAAGTTGTTGATTGAATGGACAGTCACAACTGTGGAAAGGGACTGCCCCTGTTTGACATTGGCGCTTGCCGGAACGTCGATCGAGAAATCTGCAGGAGGAAGGACCTCGACCTGCTGCGAGGCCGATGTGGCGGAAGTGTAATTGGTGTCGCCCTGGTATACGGCTTGCACCGTGAACAGACCACTGACTGTGGTTTTCATCGCCCATGGGTTCGGATGAAGAATGCCTCCGCTGGAAGACTGCGCGGACAGTGGGATGGGGCCGCTGGACAGGGAATTGGATGTGTTCGCGGTATTTGCGGAGATCAGGATGTCTCCGGAGGGAGCGGCGGCAGGGACTCCCTGCACACTGGCTTGCCAGGCAAACGTCTGGCCTACGTTCACGATCCTCACAGGCGGTGACGGAAGCGTGATCGTAGGCGTGGCCTGCGCCACATTGACCGTCACGTTGGCGTGGATCTGCGCGCCGGCCGCGGCCACCGATAGCAGAAACAACATTCCGAGAAGTAAAGTCTGTTTTTTCATGTCAGTCTCTCGCAATGGGCGCCTCTTTGCGAGAGGCGCCCAGCCTGCTGCTTATTGGTAGTTTTGGTCGCCGCTATAGACCGCCTCGATATCGTGGGAGCCGGCGGTGAGGTTTGAAATAGTGAACGTGGCTTTTCCAGTTGGGTCGAGCGTCACCGTAGACAGAGGATTGCCGTTGTCCGTCAGGGTCAGGCTCCCGGTTGGGGCGACCCCATTGGCGCCAATGATCGTCATCGTGAAGGTCACCGACTGGCCGAAGACAGAAGGATTGGGAACAGCCGCAATGGTGAGTGTCGCCCCGATCTTGTTGACGATTTGGGTCAGCACGCTGGAGGTTGCCGAATTGTACTGGGTGTCGCCTCCATATTGGGCGGTGATGTTGTGGGACCCTCCTGCCAGCGCGGAAGTGACGAACGTCGCAACGCCGCTTGCGTTGACCGTCCCTGTACCGATTGGCGAGGCACCGTTATAGAAGGTCACAGTCCCTGTCGGCGTGATGCCAGGGCCAGTGACTGTGGCGGTGAAGGTCACGGATTGTCCATAGTTCGATGGATTGACGGACGAAGCCAGGGCCACTGCGGATGCCCCCTGGCCAATGACCACCGGAAGGACCGGGGAAGTCGATGTTGTGTAATTCGTATCGCCGGAATATACCGTGGTGATCGGATGCGTCCCGGCCAGCAAGGTGGAAATGGCGAAGGTCGCTGTCCCGCCAGTACCGGAGGCACTTGCGCCGTTCGTCAGGATGTAGACGCCGGGCGCCGCGGCCTGTTCGACCTGCGCTCCCCACACGTTGATGGATTCCGCGGTCGCGCCCCAATTGCGGATATGTGCCGCGAATCCGGTGCTGGCGGAACTCGGCAGGTTGAGAGTGACCGAGCATCGCTGCCAAACAGTCGAGACGTTGCAGGTCTGCGCGAGTTGGTTTGTGTCTGAGCCGTCCGACAGCAGCATCGTAACGGTCCCAGGGTTCTGAGATTCAAGCCACACAGAGAAGGTCACTGGTTTGCCGGCATAAGAACCGGTACCGGTCAGATCTACGCCTGCGAAGTCCGCGCCCTGATTGCCGGGTGCAGAAGTGTCGGGGAAAGCTATGAGGGTGGCGGAGTTTGTGCTTCCATCGGGCCCGTTGGCTGCGTTCCCCGTCAAGGCAGGAGCAGCGACGCCGTTGGCCTCGGTCGTCCACTGGCCGAAATTGAGAGAGTAGGGAAGCAGGTTTGTATTGTTGACGGTTGTGACATTGCTTGTGCCAAGCACGTTCGTTCCGTCTAGAAACTGCACGATCCTAGTAGGTGTCAGGCTGGCCGTATCGACCAGCGCGGTGAAAACAAGGTTTGTTCCCACCACTGCGCCCGATGCGGGACTGACGTAGACCTCTGAAACCGTCCCGTCTTGATTCACTACCTGAGACAAAGGCTGCGAAGTACCAGGCTGGAAGTTGGCGTCGCCGTTGTACTGCGCGGTCAGTGTATGCGTCCCCGCTGTCAGCGTTGAGGTCTGGAAGGTGGCTGCACTTTCGGCCAGCGGGGCTGTCCCGAGCGTGGTCGTGCCGTCGAGGAACGTGACAGACCCGGTGGCGGTCGGCGGCAATGCCACCGTCAGGGTCAATTGATAGCTATACACAGAGGGGTTCGGGGTACTGGTCAAGGTCACAGTGCCGGGTGCTGCTGCCACCCCCTGCGTAATTGAGTTCGACGTGGAACCCAGAAAATTTCCATCTCCTGAATAGGTTGCCGAGACCTGATACGATCCTGCCGGCAAAGTCGATGTGAAGCTGGCTGTCCCTCCTGACAAGGGAGAGCTGCCAAGGGCCTGCGCCCCTGCATAAAACGTCACAGTTCCCGTTGCTGCCGCGGGCGTGGTCACCGTCGCGGTAAAGGTCACTGGCACAGAGTACACGGAATTCGCATTGGAACTGGCCAGCATCGTCGTACTGGCTGCTTTGTTGACGACCTGGTCGAGCGGACTGGATATCTCCGCGTTATTGTTTGCGTCTCCACTGTAAGAGGCAACGATCGAGTTTGCTCCCACAGGGAGTGCCGTCGTCGAATACTGGGCCACCCCATTCGAGATCGTTTCTGCTGGCCCGATCGCGGTTGATCCATCGAGAAACTGGACGGTGCCTGTTGCATCGGTAGGCACGGTGGCGACGAAGGTCACGCTCGCCGTATACGTGCTGGGGTTCAGGGACGAAGTGAGGCCGACCGTGGGGGCGGCCTTGTCCACTGTTTGCGTGTAGCTGGCGGTTGTATGCTGCGCATAGACGGCGATGCCTGGCAGAAGCAACGCAAGTGTCAGTGGAATCCATTTCAATTTCATACGGCCCTCGCTCCTAGTGGTAATTGGAATCGCCCTGATAGGCTGCGGTGATAGAGTGCGTTCCGGCCACCAACGCCGAGGTCGTGAATGTCGCGACCCCGGAACTGTTGAGCGTCAAGGCTCCAAGATTGTTCACTCCATCGGTAACGACAGCGGAGCCTGTAGGAACAGCCCCTCTGGTGACGCCTTTGAAAGTGAAGGTGAAGGTGACCGTCTCTCCGTAGATGGATGGATTGACGGTCGAGGCGATGGAGATGACGACAGCCGCTGTGTTCACGACCTGCGTGTACGGGGCCGAGGTGGAGGGAAGAAAATTTGCGTCGCCGGGGTAGCTGGCGGTCAGCGAATGAGAGCCTGCCAGAAATAACGGAACATTGATGGTTGCAACACCATTGCTCAAGGTGCCAGTGCCAATCGGGTTCGCGCCATCGAGCAGAGTTATTGTGCCGGTGGCAGCGGCCGGCCCGGACAGCGTGATGCTTACGGCTGCTCCGTACACGGAAGGATTAGCCGAAGAGGTAATTGTGAAGACGCCTGTTGCCTTGTTGACCGTCAGAGAAGTCGTGTCGCTGGCGGAGTTATAGTCGGTCGAGTCGGTTGGGGTGAAGGTCACAGACAGAGTCTGCGGGCCCGCACCCAGCACTGTACCGGAAGCGGGACTGTAAACAAATGTTCCGGCCACGCCGCCCGAAGTTGCATTGAGCTGCGTGCCGCCCAGAGCCGTTCCATAGGTGATGGCGGCAGGAGTTGTCCAAGAGATCGTAGGTGTTGCCTTGTTGACGACGACACTCTGCGTGACTTGGGGGGCGGCCGAGTAGTCGGCATTGCCGCCTTGGTTGGCGGCGACGACGACCGTGCCGGCGCCTGTGATCGTCAGGATGCTGCCAGAGACTGTGCCCGGCCCGGAGAGGACGCTGAAACTTACGGGGAGTCCAGACGTTGCCGTGGCCGAGAGCGCGATGGGTGCAACCCCGTAGGTCACGGGCGACGGTGGAGGGGTGAAACTGATCGTTTGTGAGATCGGGTTGACAACCTGTGAAATAGCACTGGAAGTGACAGCGCTGTAGTCAGCATTTCCGGTCCAGCCGGCAGTAATCGAGTGGGAGCCGACCGCCAGCGAGCTCGTGGTAAAGGTGGCGGTGGTGCCGCTGATCGTGCCGGTGCCGATGGCGGTCCCGCTGTCGTAAAAGGTGATTGTGCCCGTGGGTCCGCTGGAGATCGTCGCGGTAAAAGTCACGGATGTGCCGGAGATCGACGGCGATCCCGACGTGGCCACGGTCAATGTTGGGGCCGCAGCGGTCACCGTCTGTGTTAGTACTGGCGACGTGGAAGCAGCATCGTTGCTGTCCCCGCCGTAGACGGCGGTAATGGGATCGCTGCCGGCAGGCAGCGAACTCGTTGTCAGTGTCGTGATTCCACCGCTACCTGAAGCGGCAGAGCCGTTGGTTGCAATGTAAGGCCCGGGCTGCGAGGCCTCCTCAAACTGCCATCCCCATAATTGGACAGTGCATCCGGCTGGAACTGCAACATAGCTGTCAACCTCGCTACTGTCGCTTGGTTGAGTAAATGTATAAGTTACGGAAAATCTTTGCCAAGCGGATCCATCGGAAACTGTACGACTACCGCCTTCCCAAGCAGTGTCATTTTCCATCCCTATACCAAAAGAACTGCAGCTATTGGGCGTTCTAGCCCATATTGAGAACGTGTAGGTGTGGCCGTACACAGAGAAATACGGAGCTAGGTACTGGGCCGGTGATTGTTGAACGACTGTATGATCGGAGCCTGCCACCGTTACCGCGAGTGCGGTATTTGAACCATCCGGGGCAGTCGCATTTGCAACTGTGTGGGTTGTTGACGGATAATCCCACACATTCCAGTTGCCACCACTTAGACCCCAGGTAGAAGCAGGGATAAGGTTCGTAGCAGACACAGTGCTGACACTTGCACTCCCAATACTCGCGCCGCCGTTCTCAAAGGTGACCGTTCCGGTAGGAATGGTTCCTCCCGTATTGACAAGGGCCGAGAAAGTGACGTTCTGTCCGTAGGTTGAAGGATCCAGAGAACTGGAGAGAGTTGCGACGGTCGGGGTTTGGCTGACGACGACGCTCTGCGTGACTTGTGCCGTCGGCAAGTAATAGCCATTGCCACCCTGATTGGCGGCGACGACGACTGTGCCGGGTCCGGTGACGGTCAGGGTGTTGCCGGAAACTGTGCCCGGCCCGGAGAGCACGCTGAAGGCGACCGGGAGACCCGAGGTCGCCGTGGCCGAGAGCGCGATGGGTGCGACCCCGTAGGCCACAGGCGACGGCGGAGGGGTGAAGGCGATCGTTTGCGAGATCGCGATACTTGTAATTGATACGCTTGTGCTTATCGAATTGTAGTTGCCGTCGCCGTTATAAGTTACTGTTCCGCTATATGCAGCTGGAGTGGCCGTGGCCTGATAAGTGGGGGTCGAGGTAGCGCCACCGCTCAACGATGTTGTGGCCCCACCGAAAATCGCAGGCCATGTTACCGTTGCGGTCGCACTTCCGCTCACATCCGCTATGCAGGAGTAGTAGGACAGATATGCGACAGGATTGGGTGAGCACGATGCGGAGATGCTCGGCGTGGCTTTATTGACGTTCTGCCACAGTGTAGGGGAGGTCGAAGTCAGATTGTTCGCGTCACCGCTGTAAGCGGCGGTGATATTCAAGCTGCCTACCGGCAACGAACTGGTCGTGAATGTCGCAAGACCGCCGCTGCCGCTGGCCGCAGAGCCATTGGTCGCAATGTAAGGGCCGGGCTGCGAGGCCACTTCAACCTGCGCGCCCCATGCATACACGCTCTGGCCTGGAAGTGCGCTGCCGCCGCCACCTGATGTGTCCTGCTCTATCCCCATCGTGCATGAGGCTGTGCCGGCAGGCGCTGTGTTTGTGGTGCTGAATCGGGACCAACTCGAAGTCTGTACTACTCGAGGAAAGACAGTTAATAAATTAACGCCCGAGCCATCGTTGAACCTCACCGACAAAGTTGTTTGCCCTGAAGGGTTGGCACTCTGCTTCAACCATACCGAATACGTAGTCACTCCTGGGGAGCAAGGGAAGGAATCGAGGATGTAGTATCCGCCATTGCTTCCGACGGTCAGCAGCGAAGCTGTCTCGGACCCATCGGGGGCCGTCGTGGCAGCGGGGGTAATTGTTACGCTATCGTTCGTGGCCCACGCCCCGAAATCGGTTGAGTACCGGAGTTCATTTGTCGTGCCGACCGCACTTACTGTGCCACTCCCGATACTGGCGCCGCCGTTTTCAAAGGTGACCGTTCCGGTTGGAATGGTTCCGCCCGTATTTACCATGGCCCAGAAGGCGACGTTCTGCCCGTAGGTTGAAGGGTTCAGGTTCGACGAGATGTCAGTGACCGTGCCGGGATTGTTGATTGATTCCGAGACGGCGTTTGACGTGGATGGGTTATAGGTGCCGTCTCCGACGTACTCGGCAGTCAGAGAATGCGTGCCAACCGCAAGACTCGTTGTGCTAAATGTGGCCACTCCGCTCGAGATTGTTCCCGCCCCGATCTGGGTAGCGCCGTCCAGAAAGTCTACAGACTCTCCGTTTGCCCCACCGCTCACAGTTGCAGTGCAACTTACTGCCTGGCCGAGGTCGGCAGGATTGGGGGTGCAGGCGAGAGAAACAGAACTGTTCGCCATGACGAATGTCACATTGATAGGGGCACTGGTCGCCGCGTTGTAATTGGTATCGCCTGGCCACGATGCATAGAGCTGATAAGTCCCTGGGGTGGACGCGCTAAAGGTCGAGGACGCGCCACTGCCGGAAGTGGCGACGTTCGCGTAGTTCCAGGTGGAATCGTAAAACTGTACAGTGCCGTTCTGGCTGCAACAAACACTTGCGGAGACACCAATCGACTGTCCGACGATGGCTGTTGTCGCAGATGTAGCGAATGAAATCGAGCTGGCAGCTTTTTGAATAGCGATCGAGGTCGACGAGCTGACGGCGTTGAAATTGGAATCGCCGCTATAGGCAGCCCTTACCGGATATGTACCTACATTCCAGTCCGAAAAGCCCGTCGCACTTGCGGTGCCCCCACTTAGGGAAACCGTTGTCCAGCCGCCGCCGTTTGCCGTGAAGGTAACTGTACCAGTCGCTCCGCCGCTGACGCTGGCCGTGCAAGTGGTATTCTGCGAGCCGTATGTGATTGGGTTCGGACTGCACGAAACCGAAATACTCGGTGTCGCCTTGCTAATTGTCAGGGTGGTGGACGAGCTGACTGAATTATTATCATCGTCGCCTGAGTAGACTACGGCGATGGTGTAGGTCCCCGCCGAGTACCCGGCGAAGCCGCCTGCTGACCCGTCGACACCCGTGGTGGTCCACGCGCCGCCGTTGATTGTCCAGGTTTCAGTGCCCGTAGGCGAAGACCCGCCTGTCAAACTTGTGGAGCAATTTGTATTCTGCGAACCATACGTGATTGGATTCGGCGAACAGGAGACGGAGAGAGTAGGCGTTACACCATTTACGACCTGATCGAAAACTGCCGAGATTGCTGCCGGATTACCCGAATAATCTCCGGAATAAGACGAAGTGATTGGATGCGTACCAGTAGTAAGGGATGAGGTAGTATATGTGGCCGTCATTCCGATCGTATCGATGACGGCGTCTGTAGCACCATTGATAACGGAAACAGTATTACTTCCCTGATTCGCAACGTAGACTAAGTTCGTAGTCGGGTTTACTGCGATTCCCGAGGGAGTGGTGCCGACGTCAATGAAGGCCCCATTTTGATTGTCTCCTACAGCAGAACCGGCGGCCCATAGGTAATAATAAAATCCTGTCGTGGAGTTTACTGCGATTCCAGCGGGATACGCCGCGCTTACCGCCAGTGGCATCGACGTGCCTACTGTTTGAGTCGTTCCGTTGAATGATCCAATCACGGCATTTGGAGTGCCTCCCTCGTAAATATATGCAGTATTATTGCCAGTGTTCACGGAAAGGGCCATGTTGGCATCCGTGAGAGTACTATCGTACAATGCAGTGCTAGGCGTGTTAGTGGCGAGGTTTACAGTTGCTATCTCCTGCCCCGATGAGACAAATAAAGTGTTCGTGCTAGGATTGATGCCGAGGTTACAATATATACTGGCGCAACCTCCAGAAACAGTATCCGTAACAGTGAAGGTGGAACCACTAATTATCTTTGTATTTATGCTGTCGGCCTCATAAACGGTGTGCGTGTTCGGATTGACAACGATCTGATCGGGATAGGCCCCAACCGGTATGCTTGCTACCACGCTATTTGAGCTTGAGTTAATTACAGAAATGCTGCTTCCCTGGTAATTGGCAACATAGATATACCCCGAACTGCTGTCTACTGCTATAGCTTCTGGGTTTGCGCCAACCGCAATCGTGGCAACAATGTGATCATTAGCCCCATTGATCACGGACACCGTGTTATTCCCATAGTTGGAGACATAGACGTAATTGCTGCTCGAATTTACTGCAATCCCTTCTGGGGATGACATGAGCTGAACTGTTGCTGGGCCCAGCAACTGTCCGTTGTCGTAGTAATTCCAGGTACCATTTCCGCTTGCAGGGTAGCTGGTTGTAAATGTTACCGACTGTCCGTAAAGTGAGGGGTTATTGTTACTGGCTACCGTGAAGCTTGTCGTTGTACTCTGCGCCATGGGAGTCAGCCTCATCGAGCCCATCATTGGGGAGAGAGATTGCGAGCTGATGGCCGTTTGCGTAGAGACTAGTTCCCCGGAAAAGTGGCGTACGCTGGCAGCGACATCCACCTGTAGAGTCTTTGTAACTAAGCCGGATGCACCCTCTGGATAGGATGCGGCAAGAGAATGTAACCCGGCACTCGTAAATATAGCCTGAGAAGAATAAACATTCTGGTCCTGCTCATACGCGATCTGGTAGCTTCCCGAACCATCCATTGCACACTGGGTGCCGGCCCATGTGGACCCGTTAAAGCTGCAATCGCTGCTGGACCACGCAGATAGGCTTTCGGAGGGAACACCTTGCGCAGCCGCGATCGCGGCGCCGTTGTCGGAAAAAGTGATGGTTCCCGATGGTGCGGTCAAGACGTTCGAAGCCCCACTGGATTTCTGCTGGATTGCAGCGGCGACCGTGTAAGGCGTACCGACTAGAAGATTCGAGGTCGGTGTGATGGTGGGACCATTGATCAGGAAAGACGATGTACTCCCGGCCGGAGCAGTAGAATCCGCAAGGACAATTGCAACCGTTTCAGAGGCGCCGGCATTGTTGCTATCGCCGCTGTAGGAGACTTGCAGCATGCTGGTGCCGGGGGAGGATTGTGGATTGATTTGAGCTGCGCCACTGACCAGTGGTTCTTGTAGCGTTGCAGTGCCAATTTTCACCGCCGCATTTCCCGTGGGGATGACCGTGCCGGATGCACTCGCGACGCTGATGGCCATGGAAAGCGTGGGCACGCCGCTGTTATCGGAAAGTGTCGGGGTAAGCGTCAAGCTGGTCTGGGCGGAATTAGGGAAAACAAGCAGATGGTTCTGGCCGTTGCAAGTTGCGGCGGCAATCATGTCCTGGCCAAGCGAGTACTTGATATTGACGATCCGACCCGAGGACAGCGATGTAACGCTGCAGCCAGAGGGAATCTGTAAGGCCATAGACTGCGTAAGAGCATTCCGGTTCGCTTGATCGGCAAACACGTAGACGCTGTTGCTGCTGTCGGTAACAAGGTTCGCGGAAGGATGTCCATCGGCGTTGGCAACGTACAGGGCCGTGATGTCTGGCTGGGAAATGTAATTTAGCTGCGGGGAGAACGTACCCGCCGCACTGTTCCAGAGGACATCGATGCGAGAGTCCGTCGGACTGTAGATAGGGCTGGACTGGACAACGATGTCCGCCAGGCCATCGCCATCGAGGTCTCCGGCGCTCACGTTCTGAATCTGGCGTCCGCTTTCGAGAAAGCCCGGAACGCTCGTGTAGGTGAAGCCGCTTTTCCCGTTGTTGATCCCGATGACAAGAGAGTTGGATCCGGCGCAAAAGATAAGAACATCGGGGACGCCATCGCCATTGAAGTCCGCGGCATTGAGCTGGCAGGTTGCGCCCAGCGCAAGCTGGGGAGCGATCGCGACGGCAGTCCCAAAGACGCGCCCGCCCTGGCTCGGCAGCAACATCAGTTGGAGAGGGGCTGTGGGCGTGGTCGAAGAAATGACGACCAAATCGTCCATCGTAGTGCCGGAAAACTTCGCTGCTGCAATCGCCGTGACGTTCTCACGCAAGGTTTGCGGGAATGAGCTTAGGCGCCCTGCTCCATCGTTTGCGTAGAGAACGAGATCATGCGAGGTCGTGACCGCCTCAACATCGCTGGATTGCGTGCCTAGCAGATCTGCTGTCGCAATGCGAGACGGGGCATCGTTGCCAGCCGGATATAGCGTGGGAGCTTGCCAGGACTGCGCGACGGCAACAAACGAGCAGGCAGGCAGCAAACATAGGAACAAGGCCAGTCGGCAGACGTGACGCATGCGTGGCTCCGCAAAGAAGGGTGTCGGTTACGGCAGCAGTATACCCCATATTAACGATATGTATAGCAATGAAAAGTAAATCTTCGTTGGGCATGCTGTATGGGTCCGCATGGATATGCTCACGGTGCGCTGTATCTGTCAAGCACAGCCGTCACATGCCTGGCGGCATGTTCCCAAAATAAGCCAACTCAGAGTGCATTCGCGCGGGAAAGCGATATTGCCGGTATTGTTATTGGGAGAATTGCCTTCGGGTAAACTATAGTGTCATAGAACAGGGAAAGAAGATTACGCGGGAGTATATTACCTGTGCAATAATCTGAGCAACATTCAGCAGTCAAATTTATGCCTTGTTTCAATCGGGAGATACAGCAGTGCAGACACCAAAAGAAAAACTACGCATGCAAACCCTCACCCTTTTGCCAGTGGGCCATCCGCTGGCGCGTCGGAGAGCAGCCCGTCACTCACAACGAATGAAGGCAATTCTGAAATCGGCTAAAATCCACGCCCGCAAATCCGGGCAATCGCCGTCCTCATCGCTTCAGCAAAAGAATCGAAGCCTCTCCAGCAGGCATATACCCCACCGCGCTTAATGCGCTTGCCCTATAGGGTATAATGTGCTAAGTTACAGGCAAGAAAGTTGTTCGCCATTATATTCCGAACATGGGTACACAAAAATGAAGATCAATGCCGCGAAAATGACGCCCAAAGGGGAGATAAAGCCCACGGCCCTCTCCCCTCAATACCGGAAAGGCAAAATGGATCCGGGCAAGAACATCCGAAAGGTATGCACGACCGCGGATGAGTTGACCTGGCAGAACCTCCGGAACCTCAGCATCAAGCTCGAGATGAACAAGCTGGAATTGATCGCCAACCTGGTCGAAACGACGTACGCAAGCGATGCGTACCGCAAGGAGCTGGCCAAGTTTTATGAGGATTTCTGGCTCCGCAGGGACGAGCTTTTCAGCGGGCCAGTCACTCAGAACCGGATCAATCTTCCGGAAGAGCATCTGGAGATGATTCGACAGATGGGGTGGGCCATTACAGGCACGCGGAACCGCAGTGAGTTCATCCGTCTGTTGGTGGCGTTCTGGGCCTGGAAGCGGGAACTGCTCAAGTTCACGAAATGAAGCAATAATTACGACATTCCAATGCAGAAACTGGAAGGGCCGCAAATGATGCGGCCCTTTCAGTCGTTTCTGGACGAATCCTATTCCGCTTTGCCGGCAAGCTTCGCTTGCGTGTCCGAGCTGCCATACCGCGCGAGCCTGTAGTAGACGGGCGTGACCTCGAACGGCAACTTGTCGAATGTTCCGCTGGGCGCATATCGGGTCGCGTCGATGAGGCGGACACGGTCTGTCCAGGGATTGGTGACCGTATTGGAGCCAAGGGGAAGCGCCGCTACCTGAGACAAGTTGGACGGCGTCAACTTTGGGGCCCCTGTTACGAGAGCCTCCAACCAGGGCGCACCCTCACGATTCAGCAAAGAATCTCCGAGTTGCGCATCCGTCAGGCTATGGAGCGCCTTGGCGCTTACGGCCAATTGCTCATAAAACAATCCGGCGTTGGTGAGTTTCTTCGCATAAATGGAGTTCTTCAGCAGTTCCACGGCCTTGGCCGCGGCTGCGGTATTGTCCTTATCGGAGTGGCGGAGTTTCAGGCGCAGATAGGTCGCATCGTCCTGGAACTGAAGCCGGTCGCTGAAGGCATAGGCTGTGTCGACGCGATGACCCAGCTCTAAATGCGCAAGCTCCATGGCAATGATGGACGCCAGGGATTCCTCGTTCGGCATGGAATCGATCAACCCCTTACTGAGCAGGATCGTGTCGCCGGCCGTGGTCGCTTCCAGCGGCGCCGTCAGAATGACGCGGCAATGGACTGGGGACGAGAAGGAAATATCGTTGGGCACCATGATGTTCGTGGCGATCTGCTGCAGCACAGCATCGATACTGCTGTTCGGCGCGACGACGCCTCCGATCGTAAGGCGATTCAGGATGTTTTTCTCCGCCTGCGAATACCAGAGGTGCGAGGCCTCGATTGGAGAAACATCCGGGGAATCCTTGCTCATGTCTTGCGCATTGTCCACATGGATCGACGTTTTGTCCGACGCATCGACACCGCGCGCATTGACCAGTGAGTATCCCCAGAAGTGGGTCACGGCCTTGAGTTCAGTGCTTTCGACCGTATCTTCCGTGAAGATCGCGCTGGGCATCCACAGTCCGGGCTGGACATTGGTCCGCCAGGAAGCAAAATGCAGATATCGTGGGTGTTTTGGATTGTGGTCACCCTGAAATGTGCCATCGAAGCGGACGATATTTCCGCCTTCATCTTCGATCCAGACCCGGCCCGTGAAGCTGCCTGGAGACGGCTTGATGGCCGCAACGTCGAAGACGTGGGTCCGCACAAAACCCAGGAACTCATGCCCGTAGTAGGCAAACGTGTAGTGCTTCAGGTCGAAGTGCTTTTGGTCCGGTGTCACCATGTCGAGAAAGCCGTCCGCCTGATACACGCCGTTCTTGGTCCGCACAAGCGTTGAAAGGTCGCCGATCCCACGCTTGACCTGCGTTTTCTTCTGATCGCGGCGGATGAAGATGTCGGCGTCCAGCGCCTTTTTTACCGTAGCGCGGCTAATGAAGTAGTAATCCGAAACGGGCGCGCCGGGGCCGCCGTCGCCGATTGTATCTCGCTGAATGTAGGTCTCGACAATCGGCGTAGACTTGCGAATTTCGGACAGGATGGCGGCCTCGTGCTGGACCGCCTTGGCGACCAGCGCGGCGTCTTGGCCATTCATGGATTTGTTGGTCTCGGTACGATTGCGGGCATGGAGCGAGAAGGGAACAGCGAGCAGTAAGACGATCGTAAGGGCTGTAGGGCACATGAATGATCTCCAAATTTAGCGTTGTGGCTCGAAACGGAAGAAGATGCCGGCGCCTGCGGACCAATAGACAGAGCCAGAGGAGCCGAACGGAAGGTACTGGTTTTCGACGTAGCCCCGCGCGCCCCATCGAGGACGCAGGCGGACGTCGACGCCGCCGGTGAAAATGGAAGCCAGTCCCGTTGCGGGGGCCGATTGCAGATACTGTTCCCCTGTGGAGCTCGTGTGCGAGGCCCCAACCTGGAGAGAGCCAAAGGGCGCGTACCGTCCAAACTGGCGCACATGTCCAACCCCTGCGGCATAGGTAACGAGTTTCTGTCCCAGGGGATTGCCGGACTCGTTGCGATACGAACCGAGAATTTCCCAGGGATAGAATTTGCGGTAGGCGTATTCGAGATTGAAGCCGGACAGAGTGATACGCTGCCAGGGTATCGAGTCAGCCTGCTGTTGTGTGATGGAGGCGCCAGGGGCAATCAGTCCTGGCTGGGTCACCAGTCCATAGTCGTCGCGGGTATAGATCCAGGATGCGGTGACTTGGTTCGGCATCCAGGAATACCGGACTGGGGCTGTTTCGGCGCGTTGCGCGCGGGCTGGGACCGCAGCGCAGCAGGCGAGGAGAATTCCCAGCATCCATTTCTTCTTTGTTGGCGGTTTTGTGGCCATATGGGTGGTCTCGTATCTCATCCGCTTGGCGGCGGCTTTCCAGGTGGGTCGCGCAATCTTGCAAATACGCTGGAAAGCCAGTCGCCCTTGCGAACATGGAAACATGCCGGCGTTGTTTCAAGGATGCACCCATGCGTGCAGTTCACAGGTGGCCTTGCGCTGGCACATATAGGTATACGCCATATACCCGATGTTGTAAAGTAGAGTCATTGGTTACACGGAGGCAGCATGGCCCGATATTCGCAGAAGAAGCAATTGGGTGGGCAGAACCCGAACGCCCAGATCCAGCGGGAGGCATACCCGGACTGGAACGCACCGGGCCGCAGCCCGCAACGGCAGGTGTATCGATGTCCGATCTGCAACAACCCGCAGATCCGCAGCCTGGCCTCTGTCTATGGGCGGGGCGTGTATACGTCTGTCTCGCGGCGCGGACGCTTTCTCAAGCGCGGATATACGACGAAGACATCAAAATCGCTCCTCGCGGACAAATGTGCCCCGCCGGAGAAACGCCGGTATGCATTCGGGATTTTCCTGGTGGCCCTTGCCATGGGGATTGAATTTGCTGCCATGGGACCGCTCCAGCAATTCATCCCACAGGAGTACGCGACCATAGCGGCAATTGTTTCCGGGTGGTTGGGCCTTTATATCGTCACGCGGGCCTGGTGGTGGAACTCCAGAACGTTTCCGCGGCTTTGGGACAGATGGCAGCGTTCTTATCTCTGTGAGCGTTGCGGTACATTCACGACGATCTAAAGGTGGGCTGCCACGTAGCTGGCTGGCACGCTTGTGGGGCACCGTATTGAAAAGACAAGCGAATCGACAAGAGATCGCGTCGGCTGCAAGTTCCTGGGAGCTTAGGCATCCAATGAGGTGATGCCCGCCAGCATGACAGGCTCGCGATCGGGAAACTCTGCAACCAGGGACAGATTTCCTCCCATGGCTTCGATGGAGCGGCGAAGCGTGGAAATGTGCATGTCGGTCCGCTTTTCAATCTCCGAGATCTGCTTCTGCGCAATCCCGAGGTCCTTCGCCATGCGGACCTGGGTCATGGCGCGGGCGCGGCGCAACTCCTGCAAGGTCATTTCCTCGGCACCTGGCGCGCTTTTCAACTTTGTGGCGGCGGTGGAGCGAACGGAGAGTCTGTAGTTCTCTATGCCGCGAACATGGCAACCAGCCCGGTTGAATTTTCGGGCCAATATCTGTCCGACGGCAACACCGCATTCCATACGTTTTTCCACGTTCAGCAGGCTCGGTTCGATCCCCGCACGCTTTCCTATACTGTCCACTTCAATCCATTGGTTACAAATAATTTTCGGCTGGTGATCGAACGAACCACAGCGTCCGTCACTCCTCAATCCTGGGTCGCAGAATTGTCGCAACTAGAAGTTTACGGCGTCAACGCAGCCGGGAACGCAGAGACATCCACCGTCACCGCATCCGCGAGCAACGCTGCCGCCCTCGATTCCGGACTCCATTCCACGAAGTTTTTTCCCGATGTCAGCGATATGGGCCAGACTCTGGATATCCGCACCCGGTGGTATCGCGTGGTGCTGGATAAGTTGCATCCGCGAATCCTGTTTCTCTCCTGGGACTCACTCGGTCATGGTGAATTGAGCATCAACTTCCTGCATAAAAGCGGCGCGTATCCAGTATTGGATCCGATCTTTCAGAACCCGACGGCACTCGGAATCAGCAGGCTCACTCGCAGCGGGAACATATTCCATTATGCGCCGGTGGAGATAGCCCCAGGCGCCTACGAACAAGTGTCCATCCGAGCTGGCCAACGCGGATTTGACTTGGCTTTGGCAGCCAGGGCGGATCACACGGTGATGATGCGCGGCGGTTTGTTTCGCTTCGATTTCGCGGCTAATCAGACCCCGACAACGTTCGTTCCCCATCCTTCAAAGATCATGAATTATGTGGCCGTGCCCACCTACCTCGCGGCACCGGACTTCGGAACGGCATATATCACCCGCACTGGCGATCCGGGCGCTTTCTACCGCAAGCCGTCATCACTTTTCCCCGCCAGCACCTATTGGATCGACATCACGCCGCACCTACCGGTTACCGAGGACGGTCTCAACGAAATTGGACCCAGGCCCTGGCGCGTTGCCATGCACTTCGCGATTCAGCGTCTGGTGCCATTGCCGGCGTTGGTCAACAAGGATTCGCGACTGCAGCGTTTCCCAAAATATTCGCTAAACATGACGCAATGGCGCCCCGATACCGGCATAGTTAGCAACAGCGTAATGAGCATAGGTTGTGGGCTTGCGATGCTTTTCTACGCCCAGCAAGCCGTATTTGCTCCGCACCTCAAGGATGGCATTTCGCCGATGGCTCTGGTCGGTGCGTCGGTGGACCGTTACTTCCAGGGCGCTCATGGGTACCAAATGCCCGACCGAAATGTGTATGCTCCCGATTGGCAATCATCGCGCGAAACCGCCGCCTATCTGATTATTTCCGCATGGTATGTCATCCGCACGGTCGGCGGTATGGAACAACTCCGCAGTTGGCTGAGACCAACGGAATCTCTGGCCGATCATATCGAGACGAATTTCGGCCCCGACGGCTTGATCTATCACCATGGCCGCGGCACCATGTGGTTTGACACGTACAACATTCAAGGGGCAGATGCCTATTCCAATGCGGCTGATTATCGAGCTTTTCGGTGCATGGCCGATTTGGAAACGCTGGCGGCCCGACCGGCCATGGCCAAACGTTATCGGGACGATGCCCGCCGCATCCAGGCTGTGTATTTCAAGTCATTTTATGATCCCAAGACAGGCGTGTTGGCGGGCTGGAGAACCAAGGATGGGGAACTGCACGATTACATGTTTCCCTGGGTGAATGGCTTTGCCATCTACCAGGGGCTTGTGCCGTCCCAGGCGGCGAAAGAGATTTTACAACGGCTGCTGGCGAAGATGCAGAGCATTGATTTTCACTCGTACCAACTGGGCCTGCCGACCAATTTGATTCCCATGAGTCCAGCCGACTATATACCACACATCAGTGGCGCTCCCAAACAGCCCGATGGAATGGACACCTGGCAGATCTACATGAACGGGGGCGCCACACCGGCGTTGGAGTATTACTTTATTCAGGCGCTTTACCAAACCGGCCAATATCAGGCGGCTGAACGTCTCCTCTGGCCGCTGATGCAGTCCTACGAAAAGGGGACATTCAATGCCGGCATCCGATTGCCTGGTCAGCAGCAGCGCAACCCGGTCGGCAGCGCGTTTTATCGGTGGAATGGATCGCATGGCGCCGGCGAAGGGTATTTGCCTGAAGATTGGGATGGAGTCGAGGCGCTTTTCACCGGCCATTATGGCATCGGCTTCAACGAGCACGGCTATTATCTTGAACCGTGGTCCCCGCTAAAAGGGCAAACAATCAAGCTAGATCTGCCGTACATGGGAAAGCTTGTCCCGTATGTCAACCGTTCGCAGCCATAAGCAATTGATGCAAATTTGGATGCATTGCTGGCAGTGAATCGAAGATACAGTCCGGATCAGAAATTAAGAGAGTGCGCAGCGGGCAACGAAAGCGATCCGGGGCGCAGTTTGAACAGCTGCCTGCTTGCCTCGCAGTGCTGTCGTCTTTGGGTTGGAAGCTCCTTTCGAGGAACTGATTGGCGACATGTCGCGCATGAACGAATTCGGTCTCGTCTGTGGTGTAGTGTGCCTCAGTGGCCCAGACTCGACCCGACGAAAGAACACCCTCAAATCCCCCCAAGATTCGTGTAGTGCCAGACCTCAGGCGGAATTGGAGTTGTCAGGAAGTCATCAACGAGCTTTCCCATAGCAAGAGACTAAAA
>JAJYSL010000493.1 GCA_021793595.1 Acidobacteriota bacterium | reverse complement strand
AGTAGAAGGCCGTCCAGCCTATCCCATTCGCGGCACGAAAGACGTCCAAAGTAACGCCTTGAACCCGGACAGGAAAAATGGTGGAGGGGCGGAACCGCAAGGGTTTCCCTCGTTCACAATCACCCACAGCTATGAATGTTTGATCTAGGGAGAATGATAATAGAAAACGGCGGCGTTTGCCTACGCCTGCCAGTGGATTCTTAGGCAGGGGGCACTTCTATAGGAACCTCTTTGCGCAATGCCGGGAGTAAGGCAGGAGACCATTTCTGCTCGATTGTCAGTGGTGCGGCCGCCCCCAGATGGCTGGGCTCTGTTTCTGTAATTTGTTGCTGCATCATGGGTAACAAGCTAATGGAAGCGACCATCGCTCCCACAATGTACCAGTTGTCACGGTAAAGATTGTGGGCCGCATATCCGTCAAACAGCAGCAGGCAAAGAATAATGTTCAACATCGCGGGAAGTATTCGCAGAAAGCTGGACGTCTCGTGCGCCAACAACTCCTTGCGTACCTGAAAATTCATCCGAAAGACGCAGATGAGATAGCCCCCGAATGTAAACACTCCCACTAGACCCAATTCGCCCAGCAACTTGAAATAAAGGGAGTGCGCGTTCAAAAAGGTCTTACGGCCGTTCCCCGGCCAATACTTCATCCCGTTCGCGTCCGTATAGTTCCCCGCTCCGATCCCCGTGATCGGACTGCTCTTGAACATGGCAATCCCGCCTTCCCAGCTCAAAATGCGGTTCTGATACGACTCGTCAGCCTTCAGATTGTTTACGGTTTCATAGCGCGCTTTGTATTGTTGCGGAATCACCATCCATACCAACGGGCCAAGCGCCACCAGGACTGGCAGGAAAAATAGGTTCTTTGGCTTGCGAAACAGCACCATCACCATCAGAAAGAGTACCCCCGACGCAGCAGCACGGGACCCTGTATCGACGATGGTCACCAGATAAATGCCGATCGAAACCGCAGCCAAAACCCGCATCCACATCGGGTTCGAGCGAACCATCAGGGCAAGGCTCAGAGGAATCGTCAACAGCAGCGTGATTGCCAGACTGTCCGGATCGCCAGCCGAACTGGTAATGCCAATGGCGCGCTCGATGTGCATGGTGACCTGCCAGATGCCGTGCGCGTAATTCCACAGCGCGCTCCCGCCCAGCCAGTCCACCAGTATCACGTACGTCAAAAGAAACCAGCGTATACGCTCCTCTGTCGTCAAAAGGGCCGTGATGAATAAGACTAACGCGACCGTTTCCAGAAACGACATGCAGGATGCCACGGAATTCGCCCGCCAAAATGCCAGCGGGACTGACAGGATCATCGCCCCATAAAAAGCCAAAAACCAGCGGGTCGGAGCAGGAAAACGCAATTTCTGCCCGTGGATGAAGAACGCCACCAGCAGCAGCCCGGCCACGACACGTTCCAGGTGCAGAGGCGCCAACTGTGGATAGAGCTCGCCGGGCTGCAATTCCATCACGATCAGGAGCGCGAGCAGTCCAATGTAGGGTCGTGTCAACCCCACCATCGCCAGAACAAAAATCACGAAAGCAACAACCAGTTCCATCTGTTACCCGCCTCACGCATCCCACGGTGTACATGACATTCACTTGCACGCGTCGTGCCATCCATTACCTTCCCGGCCGAATGCCATCGCGGCAGCTCGTCTGCGGAAAAACACCGCCCACTGCCCTCCCTGGCCCGAAACGCAACGTTCTCCAGCCAGGGAATTTCCTGCCCCGCAGAAGGAAATGTTCCTCCTTCGCCCTCCACAGTGCAAATGTTTGCACATTTGCCGCGTCCATGCCCCTCGTCTTCATCTCCTGGCCGGAAATCAGGCGGTTTCCCCTCCCCTCGGCTTTGGCCAGCCACATGCATCGTACAGGGTGACATCTGTACCTTCACTCCTCGACCGGGAGCTTCACTGCTGTGGTATCCACTGTTCCAAAGCTAGAACATCGCAAGCATTTTTCTCTCAAAAAGCTCGTCCGAGGTTCCGGCAGCCGTGTGCTCCGAATGGTGAGCCTGGCCATCATCGGCTTCTTCATCATGCCGTTCACCGTCCACAGGCTGGGGGCCGAACAATACGGCATCTGGGCCATTGCGATGACGTTCATCGGCTACTACAGCTTCCTCGATCTCGGCCTGTCCGGCGCCATTTTCACCCACATGGCCTATGCCTTCGGGCGCGAGGACCATGAAGAAGCGCGCAACATCTACGGTGCTGCCTTGCTCATTTTCGGAGCGGTGGCCCTAGTCCTCCTGGCTGTCACCATCGCGCTTGCCGCGGGCGTCTATTTCCTGCACTACTCGCATAGCCGTGAACTGGCCATCGTTCTTCTCATCGTCGGCCTCAGTACGGCATCCAGCTTCGGGATGCGGGTTCCCTTCGGAACCCTGAATGCCGGCCAGCATTTCGACGTCACCGCATGGGTCCTGATTCTCTCCGGCGTCTTGCGCACCCTTGGAACCGTCCTTGTGCTCAACGCGCACTACGGCGTCGTTGCCCTGGCCTGGCTCAGCGTCTTTACCGCGATTCCAGCCAATGCCATCGTCATATGGAGGATCCATCGCGAGTTTCCGTTCCTCAAGATTTTTGCCTGGCCGCGTTGGAAACGAAGCACGGCGCGGAAACTCTTCAGCTTCGGCGGGCCCGTACTCATCGGGCAAATTGCCGACCGCATCCGCTTCCAGACCGACACGCTGACGGTCTCATTCTTTGTCGGCCTGACGGCGGTCACCCACTACAGCATCGGCACCACGTTGGTGATGTATTACATGGACGGAATCGACTCCATCATAGGCGTGCTGATGCCCGTCCTCAGTATGCAGAAAAGTGTCAGCGATCATGGCGGGTTTGAGCGCAGCTTCTTCTCTGGAACTCGCGTGGCCCTGGTCAGCTCCGCCTTTATTCTCTTCGGCATGATCGCCTGGTCCCGGGATTTCGTTACCCTCTGGATGGGTGCCGCATTCACCGACGTCTACCGGGTCATCGTCATTCTTTCCGTCGCGGTCTTCCTGGAGACTTCGCAAGCCACCTCCGTCAATGCTCTCTATGCCAGCCTGCACCAGAAAGCCTATGCCGCCCTCAATATCAGCGAGGCGCTCGCCAACCTCGTTCTCAGCCTCCTCCTGGCACGGCCGTTTGGAATGCTGGGCGTCGCCATCGGCACGCTGATTCCCAGCATCGTCTTTCGCGGGATCATTCAGCCCATCGTCGTCGAACGTCTTCTCCACATCAGCGTGCGCGCCATCGCTCTGGTCTATCTGCGTACCGGCCTCCGCTGCGCCGCATGTCTGGTCCTGCCCCTGCTGATCACGCGCTTCTGGCTGCGTCCGACCTATCCTCACCTGCTATTTGTCGCCATTCTCTCCGCCGTAGTCTAT
>JAJYSL010000492.1 GCA_021793595.1 Acidobacteriota bacterium | reverse complement strand
TTGCTTCAAGTCATCTCTTCGATGGGCGCTCAGGTAGTGGCAGTGCGCCCGGATTGGGTCGTATTTCAGATCATCGGCAGTTCGCAGGATATTGAAGGACTCCGCGCTAGCCTGCTTCCCTATGGATTGGTCGAAGCGATCTCCGCGGCTTCAACCGCCGTGCGAAACCACGCCAGCCAGAGGGCGGATCCAGAGCTCGAACCGCAGGCGGCCAACGCATCCGGAATTCGCAGCATTTCCGCCGGTCATACGTCGGAGGCGGCCTTCCAGATATCGGTGTAACTTGCTGACGGTAGTCCGCCGCGCCCGCGATAATCCTATCGCAGCAGTCGCAGTGCGTTCTCGCGATAAACCTTTCGCAGAACATCTTGCGGCAGATGGATTCCGTAGATGTTCCACCTGCCTTGCCGAGAAGCATGTGAAGGATACTCGAAGTATTGATCGTCGGTTTCGAGAAATCGGAAATGCAGTCGATACGTTGCAATTTCCGGAAACAGATCTGTCCCAAACAAGATGCGATCGGCATAACGCACGAAGAAGGCACGCGCCGTGTACGGTTGCCGGCCTAACTCCGCAACCCGCGCGCTCATGTCCACCGATACATTTGGATAGGTCTCGAGCATGTCCGAGACATATCCAAGATTTTCTGCGCGCTCTCCTAGATGCGCCGCCACGAACGTCGTCTTAGGATGCCGCGCGAACACCCGATTTCGCTGCGCTAGCAATTCATCCTTCGAGAAATGCGATCCGTAGAATCCCCAGTCCGGATGGGCCGCCAATTCCTCGTAGCGCTCATTCTTCGCATCGATCGGCAAAAAGAATGCGTCCGGATCCGCTGTATGAAACATCACCGGAATTCCAAGCTCCGCGGCCTTATCAAAAAGCGGGGCCAGTCGCTCGTCGTCAATTCGCAACAGTTGGCCGGACGCATCCCGCACCGACAGCCCTAAATCCTTCCAGAACTTCATGCCGCAAATGCCGCGTTCCCACAGACGCTCGAAGGTGTCGAGAGATTTCTGAATGAAGTCGGGCCGTTCGACCCCAGACCAATCCATCCAGCCCATCGTGGAAAACCGGTCGGAAAACGGCGCGTAGCGATCGATCACCTGCAGCGCCTCTTCCCCCGTCTTCATGGTGATGTTCACCACCCGCTCAATGCCGCAGGCGTCCATCACTTTCAGTACCTCCTCCGGCTCGAACGCATCCAGATGGTTGTGGTAATCGATGGCGGGAACGCTCGGCCGATTGACAGCGTGCACGGGCGTGACCAGCATGGGCACCGGCTTGAAGTCGTTCAGCTTCAGGTCCACTTCCGCCTTCGCCGTTGCCATGGCGACAAATTTGTCCTGCTGATTCAATTCCTTCGTTTTTATAGCGTCTGTCATACTCGTGTTCTCCCCCCGCCAATGCGACACCCTGGGATGCCAATCGCTCGCACCTTGGGTTTCACATCCAATCGCGCAATTACGATATATTTTAGTCGAGATTCAACCTATGCACTTTGGGATCGTGCATCTGTTCCCAATCCCTAACCTGAATTGGAGCGGATGACGAAGACTTCTGGCATCGCAGGGAAATCCGCAGCACAATCCGCCCTGTCAGCATCCATGTGCCTGCTGACAACCTTCACGGTTTGCGTCCACGCCCAGATGACTCAGAAGTCTGTTCTGGACTGCCGCCACCAGCTCCACCGCCGTATCGAAATTCACGTTGGATGACAGATGGATTCAGGGGCAAGGGTCAGCTGAGCGGGCAAATGGAATGGATTGCGGATGATCGACCCTGTGTCGCAGCGCTCGATCGAGCTGCCCGACGCCGTTTCCTTCTCGCTCAAAAAAGCGGCGCCGTCCTGAGTTCCTCATCCATGAAATGGACGAGCGCATTGCCTTCAATGCCGAAACTTTGAAAAATGTGCATTGGATTGGCGGCAGCCCACAACATCTGCAGGTCTCCGCCCAGGCATCGTGGAGCCCACGCGAGGCCGTCATCGTATTGCGCAATCCGTCAGACAAACCGCAGACATTCTTGCTCAAGATTCAAACCGAGCTGGAACTACCGCTGGGTCTGCGCGCACCTAGACCACACAAGACCCCTGGACAACGAGTCAACGAGCGATGACGCTCCACGCCGGAGAGGCAGCGCAGATTACATCGCAGTCGTGGGATGTTCGCACGCTTGAGGCAACACCGCCCAAGCGGCGAGTAATACGCTCGCCGGCAAGGAATCAGGCTTCTCGTGGAAAGTTCGATGGACCTGCTGGTTCAATGCTGGGTTGACAGCAGAAAATTAAGATACGGTGGTGCACTTTTGCTCGCGCTTGGCGAATGGAAAATTGTGCTCTCGCAGGAAGCTATCGCGAAACGCCGCATCGCGGAAGGCTTCTGTGCCTCCAGGCCGCAGCGTCGACAGCGCCCCCGTGATGTTCCCAGCCATTGCGCAATCCAGCGGATCTGCCCCGCGCGCGTAGCCATACAGAAAGCCCGCATCGAAGCTGTCGCCCGCGCCGATAGTGTCGATCGGCGTCACTTGAATGGGTGGGATCCGAATGAGTTTGTTGCCAGTCTGCAGCAAAGCTCCCGCCGGGCCGCACTTCGCTGCGATACAGGGCACACGGCTCGATAAGGCGAGCAGCGCTTCTTCCACCGTGTCGCGCCGGGCAATGCGACAAACCTCGTCGGCGTTGGGCAGAAGCACGTCGACATATGGCAAAATCTCGTTCAAAACGCCGTCCCACATGTTTTCTGGATCGTCGTTCGTATCCAGAGAAATGGTGAGGCCAGCCTGCTTCAGATCTCGAAACAGGGCCGGCAGGTCTGGCGCCAACGCTTTTTGCAGGAAGAGCGAGGAGAGATGGAAATGTCTCGCCGATGCCAGATAATCGAAGTTGAGATCGGCGCGTGACATGTCGCTCATGGTTCCGGGATAAGTAAGGATTCGTCGCTTTGCGCCATGATGCAGCAAAACGGTGACACCGGTGCTGGTCGAGTCTTCCGCATAAACAACTTCTGAAAGATCAGCCCCGCTTTCCGCCATACGTTCCAGAGCAATACGGCCAAACTCGTCCTTGCCCAGGCGTGTTGTGAACCCTACCGATGCCCCCAGGGACGCTAAATTGTGCGCGACGATAGACGACGAGCCACCTAAAGTGCATCGAAAATCCGTAGCGAGGATTTCTCGCTCGACAGGGATGATCTCGGCTAAGCCATACAAAATCAAATCAAGATTGATTTCACCGGCGATGCTGATGTCAAATCTTTTCTCTAAACTGGTCATGGTTTGTATCTATGCAATCCTAAGAATGCGGTTGCTAAATTGAATGCTATACGTTATGATAAATTTCGTTTTGTTACCTTATCGTATCTCGAAATCTGCGTTGGCTGATCTTTATTTGCAG
>JAJYSL010000491.1 GCA_021793595.1 Acidobacteriota bacterium | reverse complement strand
GAATCGAACGGTTTTAGCGATGCGACGGATCCGTAGAATCTTTCAATATAAGTGGAGAGACATACAGAGTCGGTTCAGTATCTCCACAATGGCAATGGGTCCGCCGCAGGCTCGCGCAGGTTTTCGAGCATTCCATGGTCTGGGCTGTAAATGCAGACTGGATCTATTGCTGTAGCATCGCCGGTCAACAAAAATGCCTGGCAGCGGCAACCGCCGAAATCCTGCTCCTTTCGGGCGCAGGAGCGGCAAGTCTCTGGCATCCATTCTTGTCCACGGAACCGTTCGAAGGCTGCAGAGTGGTGCCAGATCCAGGAAATTTCCCTTTCGCGCACGGAGTCAAAGCGCATTCCTGGGATGACGGCAGCGGAATGACAGGGCAATGCCTGCCCTGTGGGATCGATCAGCATGACTTGCCGTCCCCAGCCTCCCATGCAGGCTTTTGGAAATCGTCCGTAGTAATCGGGAACGACTGCTTCAAGCTGAATTCTGCCTTTCAGTCGTTGCCGGGCCGCTTCTATCACAGCACTCGATGACTGCACTTGCTCCGCTGTCGGCATCAGCAAAGCACGATTTTTAAGGGCCCAGCCATAGTACTGCACATGCGCAATTTCGAGACGGTCTGGCGCGAATTCTTCCGCCATGGCGATGAAATCGGCGAGTCGGTCCAGATTCATGCGATGGACAACAAGGTTGATGGTGAGTGCGACAGGGAACCTCTTCAGAATGGGAATCAACGCGATCTTGTGGGCGTGGGCGCGCGTACCGGCGATGTGGTTCGCGGATGACTCATCTAAATCCTGAAAGCTGAGTTGCAGATGTTCCAGGCCGGCATCGACGAGAACAGCGAGCTTCTCTTCATTGAGCCCAATCCCCGAGGTGATCATGTTGACGTAGAGCCCTGCGTCGCGCCCGGCACGGACGAGTTCCGGCAAGTCCTTGCGTGCGAGGGGTTCGCCGCCAGTGAGATGAAGATGGACAGCTCCAAGCGCCGCTGCCTGAACAAAGGCACGTTTCCAGGCGTCTGTCGGAAGCTCTTCCTCAGCCCGCTTCAGCTCCAGCGGGTTCGAGCAGTAGAGGCAATGGAGCGGGCAATGGTGCGTCACCTCCGCAATCAGCGAGAGAGGAACTGGCCGGTCCTGCATAACTTCGATGGTTTGCATCGGCTAAACCCGTATGACACCGCGCTGCCGAAGGCGCTCCAGCAGGCCAAGGACATCCTGTTCGATTTCCGCAGCGCCCGCTTCAGGATATTGCATCAGCAAGTAGCCAATGATGTCAGCCATGCTCTGCTTGCCATCGACATGCGACAAAATGTCGCGGGCAGGGCCAGCAAGCTTCAATGCGCCTTCGGGAACAAGCAGCATCGATTCCGTGGGATGCAATCGGCAGCCAACAGCAAGTCGAGGAATGGCAGTGAGATCCATAGTCAGCACTGTGGCACAAAGCACCCGGGTGGGACATTCCCCGGTGTCACGTAGGAGTAATCGATTGCGTCGAGCTGCGCCCAGAGAATCTCGCACTTGCGCTGCAAAGCGCCAATGACTTGTTCCTGTTGCGCGCGAGTTAGCGCGTGAGTCGATACATAGTTGAGGGCAAACGTAGCATCCTCTGGGGCCTGGGTCAGGCGCGCTTCGAAGTAGGCAAGCCCATTCGACAAATATGGGTAATGCTCGCGAAGCCGGTCCATCCGCAAGGTGATGAGGTCGCGCGAAAACAGTTCTGTGAGAGACGATGCAACGGCGATCAGCAGCGTGCTCTCGCGCACCAGTGCCAGATAAGCATCGACGGCGTACCGAACGCCGGGCAGGATGCCGGAGCACGTGACCACCTGTTCCCGAGACAGGCCAGTGGCTTCCGCAAGTTGGATCCACTTCTCTATGCCGCCGTAGCCGTTCTGATCTCCGTCGTGATCGAGAATCCGTTTGCGCCATACACGACGAAAAACGGGGTCATTGCTCTTGGCGAGAATTAGGGCGTCTTTCATAGGAATGCGGCTCTGATAGTAGTAGCGATTGAGTGCCCAGGCCTGTACCTGTCCACGCGACAGTTCACCGCGATGCATACGGAGATGAAACGGATGGCGATGGTGATATTGGCTTTCACCAACTGCCCGCAGACGGGCGTGCAGTTCCGGGCTAGAGAGCGGAAGGTCCTCTCGATCTTCGAGAGCCACTGGACTCGTCAACTCAATCGCCATCCGTCCCATCCTACTTCCCAACCGTGGTCGCGTACGAACCGGTATTCGATGCTCTGGCAATCCAGCACAGGATTCGTGTTGTTGATGTGCACGAAAACTTTTCGAGGAGATGTCAAGTTTGCGAGCCGTGCAATTGTTCCGTCCGCTCCGCTCATTGGAACGTGGCCGATGGATCGGCCAAGGGGAGTGCCGACGTGAGTGCTGCTCAGCTCGGAGTCGCTCCAGAACGTGCCGTCTACCAAAACTACATCGCACGAGCCATAGATATTTCTCAGCTCATCGCCAATGGCTGCGACGGAAGGAGTATAGGCGATGCGTCTGCCCTCCCATTCCAGAACCAATCCAATGGTGGCCTGGCCTGGTTCGTCCGAATCGAACTCGCGGGCATAGTAGGGCAAAGAACCGGACAGCGGCACTGGAGTGCAACTCACCCCATCCAGCAGGAAGGGAACACTGGGAAAAATCTCCACCCATGTGAGCTGGTTGGGGATGCGGTTGAACATTCGCATAAAAGGATTCGCTTCGAGCACCTGACGCACAAGATGCGTTGCATAGATTGTAATGGGCTGAAACTCCCGCAGGAGAAACAGGCCCAGTACCTGATCCAAATCCGCGCTGGTCAGAAGAATGCCGCAGATCGGCGTGTTCCTTCGGCCCTGAGCCGGATTGTGAACTGGATATGGCTGCAACTCCGTATTGCGTTCGATCTGAACCCGGAGATCAGGTGACGCGTTGATCAGAAACCAACGTTGGCCATCGGATGAAAATGTAGCTTGTGCCTGCAATCGGGGAGCGACCCGACCAGTATCGCTCCGGCACAGGCTACAGAGAATGCATGCACAGTTCCACTGAGGCACGCCGCCACCGGCGGCTGTCCCCAGAAGCCTGAAATCTAGCAACGGCTAGATTTCCGCAGGTGCATAGCAGTTGATTTCGCAACCAAGGTTTACTTCTTCAAAGTCAGGGCGCGTCCATACATTGGTTTTCATTGTAGATCCCTCTGTCGAAAAGTGTACTGCAAAAATCTCTGCCTTAGCAAAGTGAAATCTTATCCAATGATGAGCCCGAAGGAGCAGTCATGCTGAAGATTAAAGTTGAGTTTGAAGGCGAGGTAGTGTCCAGAATTTTTCGCACTTTCAATTTCAGCTTCAGCACTGGAAGGTTGTTGGTTGAGGTTGATTCGGCAGTGTCCCCCATGGGGGACACTG
>JAJYSL010000490.1 GCA_021793595.1 Acidobacteriota bacterium | reverse complement strand
GAAGGGAGCGTTTGTGCAATTCGATGTACAGGGAGAAGGCCACTGGTTGTACGCTGCCGGCACGACCAGGCGCTGGCCGATTTCCCCCACATAACCCAACTGAGCGGACGTCTGGTTATTGATGAGGTATTGGGTAGTCAAGTTGAACTGTTGAACAGCGGTGGGCCGGAGGTTCTTGGCCCAAGCCCTGTATTGTGTTTGCGTTGTGACCGCGCCAGCTGCAGCAAAGCCGCTCGTTACGCTCAGAGGAGATCCAGCTGTGTTCGCCGTCGGGGTGAGCGGAGAGTTGGAAAACTGCGAGAGGAAGGGGTAATTTTGCGTCAACCGCAGGTTGGCGCCGGTACCCTCCATGAAGTCTGTGATCCCGTAGCCGCCGCGCAGCACGATTTTGGGATAGAGCTGCCAGGCGAAGCCAATGCGTGGCATCCATTCGTTGTAGTACGGATTGTAGAGGGCGCGGCTATTGCCGTTTTTCCCGGCAAACTCCAGGCAAGGATTGCTCGCGTCCACAGCGCTGGTACACGAAGCAGGATGGTTCAAGTTGACGTTCACTTCTTTGTTGTTCACTTCATAGATGGGCTGGTCATATCCATAACGCACGCCCAGGTTCACAGTAAGGTCAGGCCGGACTTTCCAGTCATCCTGCACATAGAACGCATCGCGGTACTGGCGCTGGCCGCTGGGTCCGGAGACGCCGCCTTTCGCAGTTCCGTCCGACTGGTCGAGGACGAAGTCCGCGAACCCGTAGCCACCACCGTTGTTCACGCCCGTGGTCGTATTCGCGGTGTAGTAGTTATCGTAATAAAATTGCCCATTGGCTCCGGCATTCCCCGCGTAATAACTATTCTGTTGATAACGCGCGATCTGGACCCCGAATTTCGTAATGTGGTTTCCATGCTGCCAGATCAGATCGTCGCCATAGTCGAAGATATTGTCCACGAAGGTGGTGACGATAGCAGCCGTCCCAACATTGCTTTCATAGGTGGCAAAGTTCATCAAAGTGAAACCAGCGTAAGGCTGATTTGGAAAGTTAATTCCCACCTTGGTGTTGCCGGTCTTGCCAAACTTGCCGCTTAGGTCGGTGGGAACTCCGGTATCCCATTCCACCCGCGACATTCCAGCCCGGAACTCGTTGACCAGCGAAGGAGAGAATGTATGCACCCAATTGACCACGCCACTGTGGAACGGATAGTCGTTGTTGCTCGGGAAAGTGACCGGGAGGGCGACTTTGGGCGTCAGGTCATAGGCATCGCCATCGGAGTAGCGGAACATCAACGAATCCTTTAGACCGGCCTGATAGTCGACGCGAACATCACCTTGGTTGTTGTTGCGGGTAGTTGCGGTGGGCGCCTGATAGTTGGCCAGATCGGGGGTGCCCGCAATCGGGGCCCGATTCGGCAACGGATAAAGGGCCACGTTCCCGGGTGAAAATAAGAATTGCGCTACCGGATTGTTGACCGGAATCTGATTATTGAGATAAGGGGTAGCAAGCGCATATCCACCGGTCGGGTTGGTTGCTGTTGGCTCAGGATTGTACAACTGTATGCCGAGCGGCAAAAGTTCGGAGAAGTCCCCGGTACGCATTTTCGCAGTAGCGACGCTCGCCGAACCCAGACCGCTGGCATTGTTCCGAAATCCTTCATAGTCGCCGAAAATGAAGAGCTTGTTTTTGATAATCGGACCGCCGGCAGTTACGCCAAATTGGTTCTGGTGAAAGACGCCCTTGGGGACGCCTGAACGGTTATTGCTCCAGGTGTTGGCGGTCAGGCCCTGATCTTCAAAGTACTCATACGCGCTGCCGTGAATGTGGTTGGTACCGCCCTTGGTGACCAGCAGCATTTCGCCGCCGTTCACGTCGCCGTATTCGGCGTCGGCATTCGCGGTAATGACTCGCATTTCCTGCAGGGCGGCCGGGGCCGGGTTGTAGCCGACCAGGTTGTTCAGGGTCTCGTTGATCTCAACGCCATCGAGGATATAGTTGTTGCCCTGCTTTCGATTGCCGTTGAAGGAGGGCTGGGTGGTAGAGTCAGTGTCCCGCTCTGTGCCCTCGGAAGAACCCATGTTGCTGTAGGTGGGGTTCACTGCCCCGGGCACAAACATGCCCGCGCTTTGAAAGTTCTGCCCGCTCAACGGAAGGCTGGCCAGGGTATTGGCGGAAATGGTCGTCCCCATGGTGGAGTTCTGCGTCTGCATAATCGGGGACGAACTGGAAGCCACATTCACCGTGGTGGAAGCCTTGCCGACCTGCAGCCGCACGTCGATTTTCGCAATCTGGTCGATCTGCAAACCGAATGGAGGAACCGACGAGGTAGCGAATCCGGACTTGGTTGCGGAGATTGAGTATTGCCCAATAGGCAAAAATTGGAAATTGTAGGAGCCGCTACGATCGGTAACGGTGGAGGTGGCGACGCCGGTGGCCACGTTGGTCGCGGTCACTGTGGCATTGGGAACGACTGCCCCGCTGGGATCGGTAATTGTGCCGCGAATTGCACCGGTAATCGTTTGCGCAACCACGGGAGATACGCCCAGCAGCACGCCAACCATCAGCTACATGGCAAGCGTTCGCCAACGAACCGCGCGAAGTGCAAATACCACAACAGAATTTCCTGAAGATTTCCTGGTGATCCTCATTTTCAACAGCCCCCATAGTTTTGGTTTCCACTCACCCAGATCTGCTTACGCGCCCGAGTATCGTGATCTAGTGCTTTGGTATAGACAAGGTTTGTATAAACCTGTGGTATGCCTATGCCCACCAATTGTCAAGAAAGATCAGGAGAAGATATGCACAGTTGTGTTGTCTGGACTCTCGAAACAGTCCGAACCATGGTTGAATCGCAAAAATATGCAGCTTTTCTGGAAAAATTTGCAGAGCGACCCCTTGCAGCCTTGGAGTCGTTACCTGGGAATGCGAACAATGGCGCGATATCGGTCACTGCGATAGCGCGACAGACATGCTTCAATGGGCCGTCCTTCAGGCGACATCACCAGGCGGTTGATCGACAGGATGCCGGACCCGCGGGGTACCGTCAATAGGCGAGCTTCTTCCACAGTGGCCTTCGCTGCTTCGATGACATCAACCGACCATCCAATGGAGGCTCCATATCGATTCTGCATCACAGAATACAAAGATTCTTTTTCGAAATTGATCGCGTCGATGCCACGGAAAACTCTTTCTGGCGTGTAGGAAATTTCGATTGCAATCGGCACATTGTCCGCCAGACGCAATCTCTTCAGCCTGAAGACATTCTCATCCGGTTGCAGCTGCAAGCGTTCGACGATGTCCGCCGGTGCCGCAATCAAACCATGCTCAAGAACAACGGAACTCGGACGCATGCCGCCGCCCCGCATTTCCTGAGAGAACCCCTGCAGCGAAATCAGCGTCTTTTCTATCTTCGGGGTGGTGACAAATGTGCCT
>JAJYSL010000489.1 GCA_021793595.1 Acidobacteriota bacterium | reverse complement strand
CGACCACCGAGTTTTCAAACAATCCATACTGATGGATCGTATCGAGCAGGTTGCCGATCCAATTGTCTACGCAGCTTACAGCTCCTGCGTAGTTCGCTCGGAACCGATTCTTGATGTCATCCGATAGCGCAACCGTATCGTAAGGAGGCTCAATGAAACTCGGACCGCTGGCGTTTGGCATGTATTTTTCTAAAAACCGTCTTGGCGGATCCCAAGGCTCGTGAGAATTGAAAAACTCCACCTGTAAATAGAAGGGCCGTTGATCGTGATTGTCGTTCAACCACCGAATGGCCTCTTGCGCAGTCAACTGGTCCACCGATTCGCCCTGCTGCTGCCAGAGATTCCGGTTGGCTTTGTACTGACTCAACATGCGATGAACGCCGGGAAAACGGGCCAGATATTCGTCCGAAACCAGGTCGCTGATGTCCAGCAGGCCATGCGGCGAAGTGCCGTAGTAGTCGAATTCCAGGCCTCGAATCCAGCGCCAGGTGTGAAATCCGCGATGAAAATTTTTGCTGGGCTTGAATTGATGGTAAAGGCTGCTGATCAGAGTATTGACGTAACCGGCCTCGTTCAGCGTTTCACTCAGGGTGACATCTTCGTTGTAGATGGGATGCCACCCCGGAAGTTGGACCGACTCATGCTGCCGGAAGTAGTGTGTGGGAATCACGCGCCGGCCGGTATAAAGGGTGCGCCGAATCACCAGGGTAGGCATTCCCTCCGTGTAGGCGTCTTGAAAAGTAACAGCTTTCTCTGAGAATCGGTCCAGGTTCGGTGTCTCCAGCTTATCCAGCCATTTTGGACCGTAGCAAACAAGATTGTCGTGACGAAACGTATCGCTGACAATTACAATCAGGTTTAGATTATTCCCGGTCTGCTTAGGGGGTCTCTCCCATACAGAACCGCACTGCGCAAGATCTGCCGCCGTCGGGCTTGCATCCGCCCACACCCCGCCACCGCTTGCACCAACTGCCGCGCCCGCTATCGCTGACTTCAGAAAGTTCCGCCGTGAATAGGTCTCGCTTCCCATTATTTTTTCTCCTTGGATTCATGTGAATCCTGTCTTCCTGCGCTTCTGGAAAATCTAAGATACATTCGCCAACACGTTCTTGCCTTTCAGCACCTCGCTGGCGGCGGATAATCTGGATCGGGAACGGCAAAATTGTCTTTGGTATCCACGACCCACTGTTTCAGGCGATTGATCAGTACAGCGCGCTCTTTTCGGTACTTTGTGTTGAATGCCAGGTTAGTCAGCTCATAGGGATCCTCGTTGAGATTAAACATGAGCCAGGATTGATTGGAAAAGCAAACGTACTTCCAGCCGTCTTTGGTTACCAGCCCTCGATACGGCTCATCGATACTGTCACCATGCTCGCTAGGATCGACGACCTCCAAATACATGGAATCCGGATCAGGCTGGTGCGGCTTGGAAAGCAGCCGGCGACTGGAATAATCGTGCCCCTCCATCCAGTCCGGCGGTGTGATGCCGCACAACCCCAGGGCCGTAGGAGCAATGTCCACAGAGTTGAAAAGGGTATCGCGCGTCCCGGCGCCATAACCGTAGAATGCTTTGTACCCGCTGACGATCATGGGAGTTCGAACAGCTTCTTCGTAGGGATTTTCCTTCAGCCATTGTCCGTGAGAGCCCAGCATGGTTCCGTGATCGGCAAAGATCATAATGTGTGTGTTGGAGTAGATGCCTTGCCGGTTCAACGCATCCACGATGCGTCCAATGTTCCAGTCCCAGTTTTCAATCTGCGCATAATATCCGGCAAGTTTCTGGCGTGCCTCCTCCTCCACTTTCGGGTAAGGAGGAACGTTGGTCCGAAGCCGCAGTTGCTCTGCATTGAAACGCCCCATAAATTTCGCCGGCGCCATATACGGGTTGTGCGGAGGCTGGATCGACAGCACTGCAAAAAACGGCTTTCCTTTGCCGGTTTTCAGGTCGGCTCCCCGTTCGTCAAGATGCTTGATGAACAAGTTTGTCAGTTCATCGGCCTCATATCCCGGTAATTTATATTGAAATGCGTTGGCGCCCGATCCCCCGTGCACCCAGGTGTCCCACTGGCTGTTGTTGTTTTGGTAGCCAACCCAGGTCTGAAAATTTCCTCTTTGATCTGGAGGAACAATATTCTTAACAGGAGAACCATAGCGCTCACAAAATCCATCCAGATGCCATTTCCCAAAATACCCAGTGTGGTACCCGGCATCGTTGAAGACATCCGCAATTGTCTTCTGCCCCTTGGGCAGCGGATAATCATGCCCCGGCACCATGTGGTGGGCATAGATTCCAGTTAACATGGTGCCCCGAAAGGGGCAGCACAGCGGGAATCCGGATCGCGCCATTTGAAAGTTGATCCCAGAGGTAGCCAGGCGATCGACATTCGGCGTCGATACGTTCGGATCGCCGTTGGCTCCCACAGCCTGCGCTCGCCACTGGTCGGCAACCAGCCAGATGATGTTCGGACGCGCTTCCGGTGCCTCATCCGCAAACAACTGCTTTCCGCCGATGGCGCTGGCTGCCGCCAGCTGGGAAGATTTCACAAGAAAGTCCCGGCGATTCATGATTGTCTCCTGTTGTTGCAAAGGGTGCGTCTAGTACAACAGTTTGAATCCAAGTTGAATCGTTCGAGGTGAGTTCTGCTGTGCGCTGACAACTCCGAACTGGGAAGATCCATAGGAAGTATTCGGCGGCGCAAACGTGGGCGTGTTGTCCATATTGAATGCGTCGACTCTTATCTGTAGGCTCATCCTTTTGGGTAGTTGCGTGGTCTTGTGCAGGGATAAGTCGATATTCCGAATCCAGTCGCTTCGGACATCGTCGAATGTTCGCGGTGTATTGCCGAAGTGGAATGCGGGTGGAGTGCTGAAAACGGATGTATCAAACCATTTCTTGATCGTGTGATTGCTCAGAGCTGGATTTTTCCCGTTCCAGTTGGGTCGCTGGCCGCCTCCCTGAGAGTCCGTTCCGTTGGTGGCCGAAGTGATGCCCAGCGGGTCGCCACTGACGAAGGAGGCGATCGTGCTCAGTTCCCAGCCTCCCAGCACATGACCCGCCACTCCCCGTTGCGCACGCAGGAACGGTAGCTCGTAAACCACGCCGGTGACCAGCCTGTTGGTTTGGTCGAGGAGCGAAGTGCTCATTTCAGCTTTCAGGTTGTTCCAGTCCTGTGTGTTGCCCCCGCCCAAAGATTCTCCGGAAAACCCTCCGCTGGTCTGATCCATCATCTTGGACCAGGTGTATGCTGACAGGACACTAAAGCCGCTGCTGAACCGCTTCTGCAGTGTGACCTGCAGCGCGTTGTAGTGCGCTCCCGGCCAGCTCGCCTGTAGACTCGTCACCCCCGTAAATTGCGGATAAGGACGGAGCAGTTGCGCTTGCGACACCTTTGGCTGTGCGAGTTGGCCGATGGAGATCTGTCCATAAAATG
>JAJYSL010000488.1 GCA_021793595.1 Acidobacteriota bacterium | reverse complement strand
TCATTCGCTAGACTGCAGGCACCATGGCAATCACCAAGCGTCAAAAAGAGGTCCTCGATTTTATTCGGAATTTCGTCGAGCGCTGCGGCTACTCTCCCTCCTTTGAAGAGATTGCCTCCGGGCTCGATCTAAGTTCCCTCGCCACCGTTCACAAACATATTTCCAATTTGGAACGCAAGGGTCTCCTCAACCGCGCTCACAATCGCAGCCGCTCCATCGATCTGACGCCCGACCGCAAGTCCGCCAGCCTGCAGGATATTCCGCTGATGGGCCGCATCGCAGCCGGTCGCCCATTGGAGGCGATGGAGTATCGCGACAGCCTGTCGCTGAACGATATTGTCGACAACAAGGCCGTGTTTGCGCTGGAAGTCAGCGGCGAGTCCATGCGCGACGACCACATCATGCACGGCGACTATGTGCTGGTGGAAAAAGCCCAGACCGCGCGCCAGGGAGAAATTGTGGTGGCCCTGGTCGACGGCAGCGAGACCACCCTGAAGCACTATTATCTGGAGGGCGACACAGTTCGACTGCAGCCGGCGAACTCCGAAATGGAACCGATTTATGTTCCCGCCGCCCAGGTTGCCATTCAGGGCCGCGTGCTCGCCATCGTCCGCAAATTTTCCTAGCGATCCCTAATGACTTGGCCCTTGGTGCAGAACGGGTTGCGCATCGCTGTCCCCTGAAGACCCAACGTCCTCACCCTGACCCGCCGCCACTCGCCGCAGCGTCGGCGTATTCTTCCCCGTTCCAGCCTTTACAGGCCGCCGGTTTTCCATTCGCAACAGCCGCTCCTTCACCGCGTGGAACTCCGACGTATCGACAATATATTGCGGCCGAGGCGGCAGGATGGTCGCAATTTCGTGCTGTGTCTTCTCCACCCGCGCCGGTGTCTGGGGGTGCGTCGCAAAGGTCTTCGCAATCAGTCCCGGCTTAGTCTTCTCCAGTTCCTCAATCTTTTCAAAGAAGGCAATCAGCTGCTGCGGATCGTAGCCCGCATCATACATATATTCCACGCCCAGCCAATCCGCCTGCTCTTCAAAATCGCGCTGAAATTCCAGCAGCGTCAGCGGCACCGCGAACGCCGACGCCTCATAGAGCCCGTAGCCTACTGCGCTGTAGCCTGTCATCATCACCAGCGGCACCATGCCCAGGTCGGCAAAATGCATGCGCGTCATCTCCCGCGCCTGGTGGTGCGCCGCCACGTGGCCAATCTCGTGCGCCATCACGCCGGCCAGTTCCGCCTCATTGTCCGCCGCCAGAATCAGCCCACTGTTCACGAAAAAATATCCGCCCGGCAGCGCAAACGCATTCACCTCGTCGGAATCGATCACGCGAATCGTAAACGGCACCTTGGCATCGGAGTTCTTCACAATGTTCTGGCCAACCCGGTTCACGTACCCCTCAATCACCGGATCCCGCACAATCTTCGACGACTTCATCACCTGCTGCGCAACCTGCGCGCCCAACGCAATCTCGGAGTTTTCCGAGTACCAATTCCCAAACCCACGCGCTCCAATCTTCCGATGCCCCACCGCGTTCACATCGTTGATGCTGCCCTGCTTCACCCCCGGCATCAAGCAGTCAGAGCTGTCGGCCGTCGCCGCACTCGAAGCCGTCGAACATGCCGGCTCCTTCTGCTGCTTCGACGAAGCAAAACAGATCGCCGTCGCCGCCAGCAACAGCAGCACCCCGCCCGCCTTGTGTTTCCAAGCGGTCATGCCTTCAGTATGCGCCCGCACCCTTCATCATTTCGACCTCTACTCCCACGCAACATCCCTCAAAAAGAAAAAGCCGCCAGAAAATCCAGCGGCCTCTTCTATTTTCACAAAACCACATCGCAGTTAGTCGTAGTATTCCAACCCAAGGTGCGTAATCAATTCCTCGCCCTGAATGTGCCGCAGCGTGTTCTTCAGCTTCATCGACTGAATAAATAAATCATGCTCTGGATACAAACCTTCCGGCGTCATCGGCGACTTGAAGAAGAAACTCAGCCACTCCTGAATCCCGATGCCACGCAGCTCTTCGCTCCGTTTCGCCAGGTCCGAGAACAACACCAGGTCCAGCGCTATCGGCGCAGCCAGAATCGAGTCGCGGCAAAGAAAATCCACCTTGATCTGCATCGGATAACCCAACCATCCGAAGATGTCTATGTTATCCCAACCTTCTTTGTTGTCACCGCGTGGCGGATAATAGTTAATGCGAACCTTGTGATAAATGTTGGCATACAGATCGGGATATAAATTTGGCTGCAGAATGTAATCCAGCACACCCAGCTTCGACTCTTCCTTGGTCTTGAACGACTCGGGATCGTCCAGCACTTCCCCGTCGCGGTTGCCCAGGATATTAGTCGAGTACCACCCGGCAACGCCCAGCATGCGCGCCTTGAAGGCCGGCGCCAGCACCGTCTTCATCAGCGTCTGACCGGTCTTGAAATCCTTGCCGCAGATCGGAGCGTTGTTCTTCTTTGAAAGCTCCAGCATCACCGGCAAATCCACCGTCAGATTCGGTGCGCCATTCACAAACGGCACGCCTTCCGACAACGCCGCATACGCATAAATCTGCGAAGGCGCAATGTTCACGTCGTTGGCTTCCAGCCCTTTTTCGAATGCAGCGACGGAATTATGTACGTCGGACGGATGCAGAAAAATCTCCGTCGAACCGCACCAGATCATCACCTGTCGATCCGTCTTTTTTCGGAACTCGCGAATGTCGGCACGCAATTGCTCGGCCAGGTCGCGCTTATTCTTTCCCTGCTTCACGTTGGTTCCGTGCAGCCGCTTCACATAGAACTGATCGAATACCGCGGGCATCGGCTTGATCGATTCCAGGTACGGTCGAATCGACTCCAGCAAATCCTTGTCCAGGACCTTCGCCGTGCTGGCCGCCTCATACATGTTGCCGGGAAAAATGTCCCAGCCGGTAAACACAACGTCGTTCAGGTCCGCCAGCGAAACAAAGTCTTTTATCAGTGGCGTGCGACCATCGGTGCGTTTTCCCAGTCGAACCGTCCCCATCTGAGTGATGGAGCCGATCGGTTTGGCCAATCCCTTGCGAACTGCCTCAACGCCGGCCACCAAGGTGGTTGCTACCGCCCCCATGCCGACAACCATGACGCCTAATTTGCCCTTCGCGGGCTCAACCTTTGTTACTCCAGCGTTGCTCTTGTCGCTGGCTTCGTGAGTTGCCATGCTTCGTCGAACCACCCTTCGCGATCGATTTAATCTATTCGGTAATCCCCTATCAGTCTATCAGCGCATCGACCTTTCCGAAATGCAGCCCAAACCCGCGCGCAATGCGGCACCAAAAGCACGCGACTACGGGCGACCATCAATCAACCTAAAAACGGCAGTCGAAATGCGTCAGAATGGCCAACTGGTTCAAAGTAAAAACGGTTGCAAACATTGAGGATTTCACCATTTTGGTCAGATGCGGA
>JAJYSL010000487.1 GCA_021793595.1 Acidobacteriota bacterium | reverse complement strand
TATCGACAAAGCAGCGCGATTCAAACTCGCCGACCTCAGACTTCAAGGTTGCGCATAGATGCTCCAGTCGTTTGCGCATCACGGAGTGATAATCTGTGGCGGCAAGTTGCGGCGATGGATTTGCGATGTACTCGTTGGAGCGGTGCATTCCTTCACGGTCCGCTGCCGCGACCGTGTCGCACCCTTCCTCTGCTGCTTTGGCGGCTGCGTTTTCCTTCTCCGCGACGAAATTACGCCGGCATCCTGACCATGCGTAGCGCGCAATCCAGCCCTTGCGCGCCGATGGATCGGCTGCGTCGCAAGTAATGGAATATGGCTGGTCGCTGTTGTAGTTCGCTGCGCACACAACCACCGAACGCACCCAGGGAAAAGGGATTTGCACGGACGACCTTAGAAACCGGCCTTCCGCGTCGCGTCGCTTCAGGTATTCCATTTCACCGGCGCGACCTTCCGCAATCCACTGGGGAAAACCGGCAAGTTCCGGATAGGGATGCGCAAGCGAACCGCGGGAGCTTTCGAATTCCGAAGGAGCAGATACCGCGGCTGGATCGATGGGAGAGGCAGCGGCAATCCCGCTAAGAGAAAAGCCTGCTTCCCTTGCGTATTGCTGCACGATCTTCTGAAGTGTTTCCTTCGGCATGTTCTGAGCGCGTACTCATCTTCAGGATAGAGCACGTCAATCCCGCCGCCTCGCGCATCCGGGGTCGGCCGGCATTCGAAGCACCAACCGACCCCAAACCATGCCGCGGTTTCGTTCACGCCAGATTCTACTTGGGCCCGTCCTCTTGTGGAACTTCTGCGCCCTCTCCTGGGAAAGGCCAATTCTTGTTGAGAATGATTTGTTTCTCCCGCTCGGCTTTCGGGACGTGATTGACCATCAGGTTTTCAAAATAATGCACACCGGATTTGCCCGCGGTCGCGATATCGATGTCGCCATCCTTATCGAAATCCGCGGTCACAAACTGCGTCCCCACGCCTGCCGTGCCGTTCACGGAGATCGCATAGCGCGTGAATTTCGCCGTTTTGCGATCGATTTTGTAATAGTAGACGACCAGTGGGTCATAAGAACCAGGGTCGCTCCCGGAATGGCCGCGGTAGCGCTTGCCGGTCAACAGTTCCGGCTGGCCATCGCCGTCAATGTCGACCAGTGCCAGAGCGTGGCTTTGTGAGAACGACTCGTCGATGGTATGCCGAATCCAGTGCCGACTCGCTCCGCTTCCCTCCTGCTCCAGCCAGAACAGCCCATAGCTATGGCCCTGACCGTAGATTAAATCCATTTTCCCATCATTATTTACGTCATAACCGATGATGGGAAATCCAGCGTCTCCCAGGTTCCAATCGGGATGCCACTTCCATTGGTCACGGTTCGCATCGATATTTTCAAACCATCCATAGGGGGTAAGGACGTCAGCTTTCCCGTCGCCATTGATGTCGGCAATGCCGATGCCATGGCCATCCTGCGCTCGACTGTTGGCAGAAACGGTATGAACAATTCCGTCTGGGTTGGAGACCCCTCGGTCGTGGCTGGTGTCAAGTCCCAGACGATGGCAAACCGGCTTGGCCCCAGCGAAATCAACCCACACAATCCCAGAATGGTTGTAGTGCGCCACCACCAGGTCGGGTTTGCCGTCTCCGTTGATATCGCCCATCCATCCGCCCTCGGTGTCATAGCTGTTGCAGATGAAATGACGCTTCCACATCACATTCTGTTTTTTGGGATTCTCGTACCACCAGATCCCATTCGAGATCCATCCATAGGTGACGACATCGGGAGTGCCGTCGTGGTTGACGTCTACGGTCCATTCGCCGGAATCGGAGACAAATTCGTTGTGGATGCCGACAGTACGATACTGGTGCCGTTTCCACACGCCGCCATTCGGTCCCGGATTCTGATACCAATAAGCGCCGCTCAAAATGTCCAGATATCCATCTCCGTTCATATCTATGGTGGTAATGCCTTCGGCGTGATCTGTGCCTAATTGATGGGCCAGGAAGGTCGCCTGCGGAACTCCATAGGGTCCGTTGCCAGGAGTGGTCAACCGAGGTGTTTCCGCCCTTTGTGCAAGCATGAGGGCCCCGCTGCCAAATACCATGGCGAGTAGCACAAGTTTCATAGAACATGCAAAATGTTTCATCGCTTTCTCCTTACCATCTCTTTCCATGCCTGGCGCCGTCTCACGACACCAGTTGCATGGTCTCCGGATTCCAATGCTCCATCTTGCCGCTGAAATAGCTGCGATTGCTCAGCAGGGCGGCTCCGGCCGCACGGTATCCGAACACAGCATCCTCGACCACAGGCCGGCGGGTTCGAACAGCATTGAAGAAACTGACGAAATGACTATAGACATCGTCGTAGTCGCGCGGCGCCGCGTATGTCTCCGTTCGCATCGGCGGCGGCCCATTGGGATGCATCACCGGATATTTCTCGCGGTACTGCTGGATAATTCTCTTCTGCATTGCCTTGGTAAATGTCTCCACTGTATAGCCGGGCTCAGTCTCACGCGGCGTGCTGCTCAGGGTCACGCTGTTTCCATAAATCGCCATCGTTCCCTCGTCGCCGGTGAAAATCAGACCTTCGCTTTCGGAGCCGCCATTGACAAAATTCACGCGCAGACTCAGGTTGAAGGCTTCCGGATAATCGAACAGCGCCACCATCACATCCGGCACATTCCGGCCATCTTTCCAGTAGCGCAGTCCACCGGTGGCCATGGCGCGCGTAGGCCCGTGTACTCCGGTCACAAAGTGGGTCCCGCTGAATAAGTGTACAAACAGATCGCCTGCAACCCCCGACCCGTATGCCCTCCACTTACGCCACTGGAAGAACTGTTCTGCATTGAACGGGATCTTCGGCGCAGTGCCCAAAAATTGCGGCCAGTCGCAGGTTTCCGTCGAGGCGTCCAGCGGTACCGTGTAATCCCAAGCCCCAATGGCGGAGTTGCGATCCCACCATGCCGTTACCATATTCAACTTCCCAATAGCACCGGCGGCCATCAGTTCTTTCGCTTTGATATAGGCAACGTTGCTGACCCGCTGGCTGCCAATTTGAATAATGCGATTGGTGCTGCGTGCCGCTTCGATCATCTCCGGGCCGTCAGAATACAGATGAATCATAGGCTTTTCGCAATACACGTCTTTGCCGGCATGCATCGCGTCCACGGCGATCTGCTTGTGCCAATGGTCGGGTGTGGCAATCACCACGGCATCGATGTCCTTGCGCGCCAGAATCTCCTTGTAATTCACAGTGGTAAAGATGTCCTCGCCCCACAGTTCCTTGCTGTGGTCACGGCGGCCCTGGTAGGTGTCCGATACCGCGACCAGCTTGGTTCCAGGAACCTGTCTGGCAACTTTAGTAATGCCCTGCCCCCGAATGCCGGCGCCAATCAGCGCGAATTGAATGTGATCGTTGGCCGCAATGGGCCCGGCAGCCTCATTTT
>JAJYSL010000074.1 GCA_021793595.1 Acidobacteriota bacterium | reverse complement strand
CCTCGGTGTAAGCGATGACGTCAGTCATCGCTTCTGGAGTGAGCTTGTGCTCCCTTTCCAGGTAGGCTGCGGTAATGGGCGGCAGCGTCACCATCCAGGGGATGGGAGAAAGATTTTCGTGCGTTTCAATGGTGGGATTCAGATACGGCGAAACCAGCACCACACCGTTCATTCCGACGCCAAGCTGCGACTGCAGATAGTAGGTGATGCGAGGACCGCGGAAGCCGCCATAACTTTCGCCCACTAGATATTTCCGGGAGGTCATTCGATTATTTTTTGCCAGCCAGTCGTAGATGACCTTCGATAGATAGTGGATATCGGGAACGGTGCTGTAAAACTCCTTCTTGGCCTCGTCCTCTGGAATCAGTGCGCGGCTGTAGCCGGTGCCGATGGGATCGATGAAGACAAGGTCGGTGAAACCGAGCCAGGTTCCTGGATTGTCTGTCAGCGTGGGGGCTTCGGAGGGACTTTCGTCCTCATTGGCGAAATTGAGATGCTTGGGACCGATCGCGCCGAAGTTGAGATACACGGACGAAGCGCCGGGACCGCCATTGAGAGCGAATGTGACTGGACGATCCGGTTGATCGACGGTGTAGGCGGTGTAGACGACTTCGCCGGTTGTCTTTCCATCGGCGTTGCGAACTGGAAATTTGCCCACGGTGACGGTGTAGTGCAGCGTCTTTCCATTGAGCGTCATGCTTTGCGTGACGTTCGCATCTGCAGGCAGAGGCGGCAGAGCCTGCTTGTCGGGCACAGATTTATCGGCAGGCGGTGGGGTCTTATTTTTGTCGGTCTGCGCCGCGTCGGCAGTTACTTTCTCGTTCTGCGCGTGTGCGGTGAGGTACGGCGAAATGGTACATGTAATTGCGAGACATGCAAGCACAGCGCGCTTGCGGACAGGGAACGCCCAATTCAGATCCATGTACATATCATAATCCGCTCCTGCGGAAAGGCCTGTTAGTGGGGCGCAGTGCTGGTAATCAATCTCACCGTGACAATTTCGCGCGGGTGAACGGTGAACTGGAACTGATGCGCGCCAGCGAGCGTCAGCGGCGACCGGTCTCTTTCCACAGCGTCAGTCTGCCAGGCCTGTTGTAGCTGCAGCGTTGGCGCTTCGACCCTTACTATGCGGGTGGCGCCGCCCAGATCAAGAAAGCGCAGGATGGTCCCGTGACCGTCCTCTGCGGGCTTCCAGGCAGTCAACACAAGCTCGGGATCGTTCGCGCGGAGGAAGCTACTCTGTTTGCCGTCGAGCGGGCCGGGCAAGTTGAGGGCTTTGTCCTGCGACGTGACTTCTTCGTGTTCGAGTGGAGTCATTTCCTCCCAGCCAAGGCGGCTGAGTTGGGCCTCATCGGTAGTGGTCGCGCTGGTGATGACATAGCGAAAGCGGAAATGGCCGCCCTGGCCGGCACGATAATTTGTGTTCCAGTAGTTGTTCATGACGTAGGAGAAGATGGTTCCGGTGCGCGTGCCGAATTGGGTTGGCCATTGGCCGCGGTTGATATCGCCGAGCGTGACCAGCGCAGCATCGAGCGGCATGACGGTGGCGGACAGGCCATTTTGTTGCGCAGAAACCCAGTGCTGCACCGAAAACCATTCATGCCCGGCACCGGGGTACATGTTTTTGGATGGATCGACTACGCCGTTTTGAATTTCGTACTGAAATTGCGGATGATCCATGGCGAACGGGAAGGCAAAGTAAACGCCTTCCTTGGTGTCTACCTCTTTCTTGGTCAGGTTTTCGACGAGTTCGATTTTTTTCTGATGGTCGAAGACTCGAATTTCCGTCGAGATTTCTGGAGTGTTGGTGTCGCTACTTTGCAGCCGAGCGACTTGCCCATAAGGAGTGCGCGTGACCGAGACGAGATGGCCGTTCTGTGCGGGATGAACGTCAAGGTTCGGTTTCGGATAGATGTGGCTGTACTGCAGCAGGGTGTTCGGCGCCTTGTCGCCGCCGGTGACGTAGAGATATTGGCCGAAGCGGTAGGGACTATTCTCGTCGACCAGTTCGCGCTGGAGTTGTTTGTCATAAATGCTGCGGATCGCACCGGTCGCAGGGTCGAGCGTCACACGATAATAGGGGCTTTCGAGTGTAGTGGTTTGCGTGATCGCCGCAGGCTTGAGCGCTTTCTTTGTGTCGCGCAGCCGGTAGACCTTGTAGCCGACGGCAGGCACATTCTGCGCAACGAAACGGACGTGGTGGAAATTGTTGTTGCCGCTGAGGACTTCGACAGGAACAACCTGATCTGTGGTGGTGTCGATGAGTTCCTGATTGTTGTTGAGGTCGAGCGTCACGGGCGCGCTGCGCTTCCAGTTGAGCGTATTGAAGACGATGACGCTGCCGGAACCGGTGGAGATGGAGTTGGCGATGCTTGCCATGCTGTTGCGGGTAATAAAGTCGGCGCGGGCAGCGGCTTTGACCGGGTACAGTTCCTTCAATGCGAGCTGGTCGACGGCTTCTTTGCTGGTTGGATCGGAGACGCTGTTGTACGAATCCCAAGTGTGTTCGTCGGTCAGAATCATGTTCGTCCACATGCGACGCAGACTCGTCGTGTTGGCGGCGTACTTGGGGTTGACCAGTGATGTGAGGGTGGCCAGTTCTTCCGCGGAGGGCCCGCGCGCTTCATTCTGACGTTCCAGCGCTGCGGAATAGGCATCGGCGGCGATGCCGTCTTCCCAATAGGGACCGCCGTCTCCGCTGACGGTGGGAATGTCATTGCCGAATTGCTTCGCGATGTTCTGCAGAGCGGCATGAAATCCCGAGTACTGAATGTGCGGATAGGCGTAGACGTTATCCCACTGCTGCGCCAGCGTGGCCTGCTGGGGAAACAAGTCTGTATTTTCCACCTGGGTACCGAAGAGAATCGTCGCGTCTGCGTGATAGCTGGGGTGCTGATACATCTGCAGGAACAGCGGCAGCGTGTCGTGTCCGGTGGAGAGCGACGGCGGCAGTCCGAACATAAACTGCATTTGCATGTAGTGGCGCGAATACCAGAGCAGCACTTTCTGGCCATCCGGCCCCTGCCACCAGAAGGGTGAATCTTCATTCATCTGACCCTGCAACAGCACGGGTGCACGATAGTTATCGCTGCCGGAAAACAGTTCGTGAATTCCTGCCGAGGCCAGGATCGAAGCGTACGACCAGCTGAACGAAGGAACGTCGGTAATGTTGGCGTAGTTGAAGGGCGTGCCGTGCTGGCGGCTGAATTCGGCGCTGGCGTAGAGCGAGCGGATGAGAGTTTCCGCAGTGGGAAAGCCTGTTAGCAGATTGGCATATTGCGCCGGCAGGTAAATCTGCTGCTTCTCGATGGCGGCGATGGCGCGCTGCTGCTCTGCGGGCGTGCGCGTATCGAAGTATTGTTGCAGCGGCCAGTATCCGTCGAGGCTGAAGCGAAAATCCGGATGCTGCGCGATGAGCTGCATGGCTTCATCGATGACGCGGCTATGAATGGCGGCCACTTTTCCCTGGTAATCGGAATAGCCGACGTCAAGATGAATGTGGGGGACGAGGAACAGAGTCCATTTCTTTTGCGGGTCGACGAAAGCTTTGTCGTGGTGCTTGTTCCAGGAGACCTCGGCGGGCGTATGTGCGGGAAACTCCGGAACGGAGAAGGTCAGTTTCTCCTCGCCGAAATCCTGGTTGGCTTGTAGGGTCTGATGATAGTGCCTGCCGGCTAGGGTGAGGTCGACAGTAGCGCCAGATCTTATGGGCCGCGGATCTCGAAGAATCACATCGACGGATTCTGCCAATTGACCGTGCTGCTGCCGATAGAAGATGGTAGGTAGAATCTGGGCGGACGCGCGAATTGTGGCGGATGATTGCGGGCTGCGGTCGAGCTCAATGGCGTCATAAGTGAAGCTTGCATCCACGGGCAGGGCTGCATTGGGCAGTGACGGTGGAACTTTTTCCACCGCCTGCAAGGTGATGGTGTTTGTGCCGCGATGCAGGTAAGTTCCGGGGAAGTCGAACTCGACATCGGCATGGGAATAGGCGGCATAGAACGCGGCCCCCTGGTCGCCGTTGGATGTGTCAAGTTTGGGCTGCAGATAGAACGTTCCGGCCTTGCCGTTGATGACGACGCGCATCGCGGGCACGCTAGAATTTTCGATCAGCAGGGAGACGTGGAATCGATATGACGGCGCGGGCGCCTTGGCCAGCGAAAACTGGATGGTCCATGGGGCGGCCTCAGGCGCGGTGGGAGTCGAAGGTTGCTGCACGCGCTGGGTGGCGTACCAATCTTTCGAAGCGGTGCTGCTTCCCACGATGAACTTGACGGGCTGTTGCGGTGTGCCTCCGGCGAGATCGAACGAGGAGCGATTGAATTTTCCAATGGTAAAGACGGCGTTGGGAGATGTGGCCTGTGCGTGGTTCTGAATGGGGAACAAAAGAGAGAGAGTGCAGAGGATGGATCCCAAGAGGCATACAGATTTCATTTTCATCGTCGACTCCAATACTTCAATTGCATTTGCGCGCACGTGCCCGGCAAAGACGGAGGAGCTGGACTGCGAGAGCACGGAAAGCACGTCGATCCAAGCCGGTGGGGGGGCGGGTGTGGAGCGCCTGCATTCGCGCCGGACTACAATTCACAAACTAGAAAAATTCACAAACTAGAAACCTGCGGTGCGGATGGCAGCGCCGATCCACTGCAGTAACAGGTGGGGAGCGCATCCGAACAGGACCACACCGGTGGCCAGCAGAAGGACAACTGCCTGGCTGAGAATCGGCGTCCTGATTGTAGTCGCATCGGTGGATGCCCTGGCAACTTCGTCAGAAGGATTGGCGACATAAATTCGCTTAAGCACCTGCAGATAGTAGTAGAGGGAGATCGCGCTCATGGCAATGGCGAGAACGACGAGCCAGAGCAGGCCGGGCCCGGAATGGAGCACGGATACGAAGAGATAGAACTTGCCGAAGAATCCGGCGAGTGGGGGGATACCGGCGAGCGACAGCAAGAAGACAAACATGCAGGCCGAAAGAACCGGAGCGCGACGGCTGAGCCCTTCGAAGTGCTCGAAGCGATCGCCGCCAGTCCGCTGTTCGACGATGGCGACCACACCAAAAGCTCCCAGAGTTGCCAGCGCATAGGTGACGACGTAGTAGAGCAGGGCGCCGAGACTTTGCTGGGTGTGGGCCACGATGGCGAGCAGCATGTAGCCGGCGTGGGCGATGGCGGAGTAAGCGAGCAGGCGCCGCACGCTGCGCTGGACGATGGCCACGAGGTTGCCCATCACCATGGAGAACGCTGCGACGGCGGCAAGCACAGGGACCCAGCCCGTGGTGAAGTGCAGCCAGGCGGCGCTGCCTTCCGCACCGGTAAAGCCGACGGCCAAGACCTGGAAGAAGATGAAGAAGCTGGCGACCTTGGAACTCGATGCGATGAACGCCGCGCTCGGTGCGGGTGCGCCCTGGTAGACATCCGGCGCCCAGAAGTGGAACGGGAAGGCGGCGACCTTAAAACCAAAGCCAATCATCGTGGTGACAATGGCGATGAGCAAGAGCGGATTCAGCGGCGAACCGGCTGCGGCAGAGGCGGGGATTGCGGCGGCGATACGCGGCAGACTGGTCGAATTCGAGAGGCCATAGAGCAGGCTGAAGCCAAATAGCAAAAATGCAGCTGACATTCCGCCGAAGAGAAAATACTTGAGCGCGGCCTCAGAGGAATGCGGGCGATGTTTGTCGAAGGCGGTGAGGATGTAGAGGGAGAGGCTCAGCAGTTCGAGTGAAATGAAAATGACCAACAAGTCCTGAGAGCTGACGAGAAACATGCTGCCGACAGTGGCGACCAGAATGAGCAGAACAAATTCGCCGACGTGTTCTGTGAAACGCGAATTCGAGGCCATCAACAGGGTGGCGATGGCGAGCACGAGCAACGCAATCTGGACAAGATGGGTGAGCGGATTGGCTAGCAGCGTTCCGTCGAGAACATTCGTCTGCATGGGAGTGAGTACCAGGCGCGCGATTGCGAGGACGCAGCCAAAAGAGCCAAGGAGGGCGGCAACGGTGAAGCGCGTGTGCGTGGGTCGCGCGCGCAGCAATAGAAGATCGACCGCAAGCGCGATCAGTGCGGCAACCACCACGGTGACTTGCGGCAAGGCGAGTTGCCACAGTTGCGCGTAATTGAAGGTGTTCATCGCCAGCCCCCTTGGCGCAGGCCGTTAAACAGCGGCGAATTCAGCGCGGGGACAATGATGTTCAAAAGTACTTGCGGATACAGACCGACGATGACGCTGGCGACGATCAAGATGAGAGCACCGAGCCGTTCGGGAAACGTGATGGGCGGCAGCGACGCGTGGGCGTCAGCGGAGGCATGCCCGGCTTCCGCAAAGAATGCTTTCTGCATAGCGCGCCAGATGTACGCGACGCCGACGACGAGGCCGAGGCCGACGCAGACGGTGAGGATCGGGTAGGCATGCCAGACGCCGATGACAATCATCAGCTCCGCGACAAAGCCGCTGAATCCGGGCAGGCCCATGCTAGCCATTCCAGCGACGACGAAGGTGACGGCGGCGAAGGGAATTGCCTTGTTGAGGTTCATAGGGCCGAGAAGGGCCAGTTCGCGCGTGTGGGTGCGGTCATACACCATGCGGCCGACCACAGCGAACATCAACCCGGCAAGAATTCCATGGGAAAACATTTGGACCACCGCGCCGGAAAGACCAATCTGGTTGAGCGTCATGAGGCCGAGCAGGATGAAACCCATGTGGCTGACGCTGGAGTAGCCGATGACAAATTTAAAATCCTTCTGCACCAGCGCCACCATGGCGCCGTAGACGATGCCAATGACAGCGAGCACAGCGAACACTTCGCGCCAGGAATCAAGGCCGAGGACATGGAAACCCCATGGACCGAGGCCAAGCGGGAACATGGTCATCGCCACGCGCAGGCATCCGTATGCGCCGAGTTTCATGACCACCCCGGCGAGCAACATGGAAGCAGCAGTGGGCGCGGCCACGTGGCCGGTCGGCGCCCAGGTGTGGAAGGGCCACAGGCCGGCGAGAATCGCGAAGCCGACAAAAACCAGCGGGAAGGCCCACATCTGGAAGTGTGCTGAGAATGGGAATCCGGCGAGGTCGCCGAGAGCCATGGTTTTTGCACCGGCTACGACATAGGCGGCGATCAGTCCAATTAGCACCATGGCACTGCCGATGAAGGAGTAAAGCACCAGTTTCATGGCGCCATATTCGCGGCGTGTCGAGCCCCAGATGGCGATCAAAAAATATTTGGGGATGATAACGATTTCGTAAAAGACAAAGAGCAGCAGCAGATCGTAACTGAGGAAGACCCCATAGACAGAGCCGATGAGCAGCAGATAAAACGCGAAAAATTCTTTGGCGCGATGTTCGATGTTCCAGGAGAACAGAATGCCTGTGACCGCGATGATACCGGTCAGCAATAACAGCACCAGGCTAATGCCGTCAGCGGCGAGATGATAGCGGATGCCGAGCGACGGAATCCAGGAGACGTCGGCGACAGTGAACATTTCTCCGGTGCGATGCTGCAGGAAAGACACGAGCGTGATGGCAAACGTGACCAGCGCGGTGAACAGCGCCAGAATGCGCGCGGCCCCGGCGCTGCTCTTCGGCAGCAGCAGGAGCAGGAGCGCTGCGAGAAACGAAATGTAGATTGTCCAAGCCAACATAACTAAAAGACCACGTTCATCGTGCGACTAAAACTTGAGTTGCTGCACGATCTGCATTACCGTGCTGTTCGCAAAGCTAAGGATCAGCTGGGGATACAATCCCAGTACAAACATCAATGCGATCGCGGGCGCAAGCGACAAACGCTCGACCGTCGTCAGGTCGGGCAGCGTTGCCCACGTCTCGTTCAGGGGGCCGGAGAATACGCGCTGCAAGATTCCCAAAATAAAAATGGCGGTCGCTAGCAGGCCGAGCAAGGACAAGGACGTGGCCCACGATATCAGCGGGAACGAACCCTTAAAGATGAGAAACTCGCCGACAAAGCCATTCAAGCCGGGTAGACCCAGTGAGGAGAAAAGTGCGATGCCCATCAATCCAGTAAAGACGGGAACAACTTTGCGCAGCCCGCCGAAATCGTTCAGGCCGCGCAGGCCGCCGGTTCGTTTTTCCAACATGGCGACGAACCAGAAGAGAGTGCTGGCGGTGAGCGCATGATTGAAAATCTGCAGCATCACGCCGTTCATGGCCGCATATTTTTCCGTGGTCAGCGCAGCATCGCCATCCGCGAACTTGGCGACGGCAAAGATTGCCAGAAGGCAATATCCGAGGTGGTTGATTGAGGAATAAGCGAAGATGCGCTTCAGGTCTTTCTGCGCCAGGGCTGCATATGCGGACAGGACAATAGTCGCGACCGCCAGCCATAAGAGCGGCGTCAACACCATCTGCATTTCCGCACCGAAGATGGGTAGCAGAATGCGCAAGAAGCCGTAGAGCCCCATCTTCGACATGGCCCCGGTCAACACAATCGTGGTGCCGGTGGGCGCTTCGGTGTAAGCGGAAGGCAACCAAGTATGGAAGGGAATCAGCGGCACTTTGACCGCGAAGCCGAGGAAGACCCCTGCAAAGAGGATCAGCTCAACGTGGTGCGGTGTGAAGCGGTGCCAGCCAAGCTTTGCGACGACGGCCGGCATGAGCTGGCCATGTTGTGCGAGGGCCGCAAGCTGGATGAAATCAAATTTCCCAGTTGCAAGAAAGATGGCGAGGAAGGAAAGCAGCATGGCGATGCTGCCGACCATGGTGTAGACCAGGAACTGCGTGGCGGCGGCGGTGCTGCGCGAGCCTCCCCAGAGCTTGATAAGGAAGAAGGCGGGAATCAGGCTGAGTTCCCAAAAAATGAACCAGTGGAAGAAATTGAGCGCGGTAAAGGTGCCGAACAGGCAGGCCTGCAGCAGCAACATCAGAGAGAAATAGAGGCCTGCGCGCTCCCGAATTTGTGACGACGCCAGGATGCCGATGGGAACTACGATCGAGGTCAACAGCAGCATTAACAGGCCGAGGCCGTCGATTCCCACGTGATACTCGACACCGAGGGCGGCAATCCATGGAAGTGTCTGTTGAAACTGGAGCGCACCGGATGCGGAGTCGAAATGAGCCCACAATATCAGCGTGATGGCGAGTGCGACAAAGCTAAAGATGAGAGCGAGGGAGCGCGCGATTTGGCTGTTGCGCCCAAATGCGAGCACAATGAGCGCGCCGGCAACAGGGAGCAGGGTCAGGAGAGTGAGCCATGGGAAAGCGTTCATCGCGTCGCTCCCCACAGCAGGAAGCCTGCCAGCGCAATGAGCGCAATACCAATCATGCGGAGGTAACTTTGCACCCGTCCGCCCTGCAGCAGCGACAGCATTCGTCCGCCGAAGGAGACGGTTTGGCAGCCTTCATCAAAGCCGGCATTGACAACGTAGGTGTCGATGAAGCTGTCGAGCCCGGCGAAGGCGAGCACGAGATGCGACACCGTTTGCACCGCGCCGTTCCAGACCCAGCGATCGAGCCAGTCGCAGATGCGGGACCATGCGGCATTCAGGCGAAGTAGCGTCGCGGCATAGAGCGCGTCGATATAGAAGGCATGCGAGAGAACAGTGAATAGGCGGGGCTGCAGGCGCCCGAAGGCATCTGGAGCGTCGGCGCTGGCGATAAGCTTGCGGCCATAGAAATACCAGCCCAGGCCGAGGCCGATGAAGACCACGATCGAAGAGGAAATCATGACTGTGAGCAGGCCGGGCTCGGAGAATCCGTTAACCCGCACGACCGCGTGGGTGCCAGAGAGAAACGAACGGAACCAGGACCACACCGGAGTATCGACCAGGCCCAGGAGCAGGGCGAAGGCGGCCAGAATGGTGAGCGGGATGGTCATGACCGCGGGGCTTTCATGGGGCGTCGAGGCGGCATGGTTCGCGTGATGCGCGGTGGAGGGCGTCGATGCGTCGAGACGCGTCTTGCCGGCGAACACATAATAGACTTGGCGGGTCATGTAGAAGGCCGTCAGCAGCGCGCCGAAGACTCCCAAATAGAAGGGGATTTTGGAGATGCTCCAAGTATCGGCGGCGTGCAGAATTTCATCCTTGCTCCAGAAGCCGGAAAAGAGGGGAAAGCCGCAGAGCGCCAACATGCCGACGGCATAGGTCAGGAAGGTGATCGGCATCAGCTTTCGCAGGCCGCCCATCTTGCGAATGTCCTGTTCTCCATCGCAGCCATGGATTACGGAGCCTGCGCCCAGGAACAGCAGCGACTTAAAGAAGGCGTGGGTAATCAGGTGGAACATTCCGATGGCCACCCCGCCGACGCCGAGGCCCATCATCATATAGCCGAGCTGGGAGACGGTGGAGTAGGCGAGGATGCGTTTGATGTCCCACTGCGCGGTGGCAATAAGGGCGGCGAAGACGGCAGTGATGGCTCCGACCCAGGTAACGACGATCAGTGCAGTGGTGGGCGTGACCGCGAGGCTGGGACCGGCATGGGCACTCATCAACGGATAGACGCGCGCGACGAGGAACACGCCGGCGGCAACCATGGTGGCTGCGTGGATCAGGGCGCTGACCGGGGTGGGGCCCTCCATGGCGTCGGGCAGCCAGACGTGCAGCGGAACCTGACCGGATTTTCCAACGGCGCCGCAGAAGATGAGGAGCGCAATCCCGGTAGAGGCGGCCATTCCCACCGTCGTGATATGAGTCACCATGGCAGCCACTGCAGAATGTTCGAGGCAGCCAGCGCCCCCGTCGTAGAACAGCAAGGTGCCAGTCTGGGCATAGAGCCAGGCCATGCCGATGAAAAATCCGAGGTCGCCAATGCGGGTGACGATGAAGGCTTTCTTTGCCGCCGCCGCTGCCTCGGGCTTGTGATACCAGAAGCCGATCAGCAGGTAGGATGTGAGCCCGACCAGCTCCCAACACATGAAGAGCAGCAGCAGACTGTTGGAGATGACGACGCCCAGCATAGCTCCGGCAAACAGCGCGAGAAAGCAGAAAAAGCGGGTGAAATTTTCGTCGTGCTTCATGTAGCCGATGCTGTAGATAAAGATGAGCAGGCCGACCAGGGTGACCATCACCAGCATGACGGCGGTCAGCGGATCGAGCATCCAGCCGAGTTTCAGCCATTCATTGCCGAATTGGAACCAGCGAAAATCGGCAACCTGGCGGGTTTCAAGCCCCTGATTGCTGAGAGAAAGAACGTGCGCGAATGCGATGACGGACAGCAGAAAGGAAACCGCCATGGAACCGATGGCGAGCGAAGCGGCCAGGACGCGACTGCGCCGGCTTGCCAAGGCGCTGATCCCGGCTGCCACAGTCGGCAATGCGGGCACCAGCCACAGGTTTTGAACAATCCAGGTCATCTGGTCTCAGGAGGTTGAAATGCAGTTGAAAATCTGCGATCGGTTTTCGCAGTCAAAGTTTAACGGTCAAAAAAAATCAGTGCCCAACAAAATTCGTTCGTACGTTACTCTCTCAACCTTTCATCGAATTCATCTGGTCTAATTCGGTGGTTTTCGAATGGCGATAGACAGCTAGGATGATGCCCAGGCCGACGGCAGCCTCGGCGGCAGCGATGCCGATCGAGAAGATCGCAAACATCACGCCGGTCAGAGCTTCCGGGTTTGGCCCATAGCGCCAGAAGGCGATGAAGTTGAGGTTGGCGGCGTTGAGCATCAGCTCAATGCCAATCAAAACGAGAATGGCGCTGCGGCGTGTCAGAGCGCCAGCGAGGCCGATCGAAAAAATGAGGGCAGAGACGAGCAGATAGCTGGTCAGCGAGCTCATGCGGACCTCCGCTTTTCCTGCATTGCCAGAACAACGGCGCCGATGAGCGCTGCGGTCAGCAGCAGCCCCATAATCTCCAATGGCAAAACATATTTGTGCATCAGGGCGTTGCCGATGGGCTGGACTGCGGCCTCCGCCTGCGGCGGCACGATGCCGGCAGGGAGCGTGCTCGAATGGATCGCCCAACCGAAAACAGCAAACACCAGCGCAGCAATCAGGCTTCCACTCAACCAGAAGGACGAAAAGATCGACTCAGCGGTGTGCGTGGGATGCTGCGTCATCATAATGACGAAGACGGCCAGGATGGCGACCGCGCCGACATAAACGAGAATCTGTGTGAGGCCGACGAATTGCGCGCCCAGTTGCAGATAGAGGGCCGCCAGTCCGGCAAAGCCCAGGGTGAGCGCGAGGACGCAATGGACTAGATTGCGCATCGCCATCGCTGCCACGGTTCCGGCGATGGTGATGGCGGCAAGTATGAGGAAGGTCGCTGTCATGTCAGGTTCGACGAGTTCTCCAATGTGTATCCAACTCTTTCAGTGACCGACGATCAGATTCTCACAGCCCGCATACGATCGGCAGTGACACTCATCACGATTAGTCTGCAAATCTATATGTTCTCACAGCAAATTTTTTGCCCTGAGTCAGGCCGCGACTGAGCAGGATGGCTGGGACGACCAGCACCACCGCGCAGACCAACCAGCGTATCACCCCTGCGGGCATAAAGTGCCAGGCGCCGGCAGCGAACACATTGATCAGCGTCATCGGCAGCATAAATTGCCAGGCAAAACTCATTAATTGATCCATGCGCAAACGCGGCAGCGTGCCGCGAATCCAGATGAAGATCACAATCAGCAGCAACAGCTTTGCAAAGAACCAGAGATACGACGGAATCCAGGTCAGAAACGAAAACGGCGCAGCCCATCCGCCAAGAAACAGCGTGATGGCGAGACCGCTGGTGGCAAACATGCCGAGATATTCACCAAGAAAGAACAAGGCGAACTTGAAGCCGGAATATTCAATGTAATAGCCTGCGATGATTTCCGATTCGCCTTCCGGCAGATCGAAGGGGGAACGGTTGGACTCGGCAGTGGCGGCGATCATGAACAGGATGAAGCCGACAAATCCCCATGGCGTCAGGACAAACCAATGCGGCCAGATGCCGGAGTAGCCGGTCTGCATGTCGACGATCGATACGGTCGAGAGCGAGCCGGCCGCCATGATGACGACGATCGAGGCCAGGACCAGCGGGACTTCATAGCTGATCATCTGGGCAATGGCTCGCATGGCGCCGAGCAGCGAGTATTTATTGCGGCTGGACCAGCCAGCCATGAAGACGGCGAGCTCCACCAGCGTGCCAACGGCGAAGAAGAAGAGGATGCCGGCATTCAGATTCGCCAGTACCATGTTGCGGCCGACTGGCAGCACTGCGTAGGCAAGAAATGCCGCGATGACCAGCAGCACCGGCGCCATAAAGTGCACCATCTGGTCGGCGGTGCGGGGAACCAGGTCTTCTTTGGTAAGCGATTTGACGCCATCGGCGATTGGCTGAAAAAAACCGGCCGGGCCGACGCGATTGGGGCCGTAACGGTTCTGGATTCTGCCGAGGCCCTTACGTTCCAGGACCGTGGTGATGGCGAACAACAAGGCAAACACCACCACAATGGCGATGACAGAAAGAATGACATCAGCGAGGGTATGAAATTCCGCAGGAAGATAGCTGACGAGACGATGTTGCTGGGTGACAAAAATCTGGTCCGCCTGCTGGGTGGCACTATGCATGATGGCGCACCCCCGACGCAAGGTATTTCAGGTTGCAAGAACGGATTGGGGCGCGTAATTCAGCGCACATCGGCGTCGCAAACTCGAATTGGTAAACGATCAGGGTCATTTTTCACTCGCCGCAGGAACAGGTGGAGGGGCGGCCGGAGCAGCGGGTGGCTTGGCTTCGGCAGCGGCCTTGGCTTTCGCAGCTACTTTGGCTCGTTCGGCGGCCAATTGCGCGTCGACTGCGGCTGCTTCTGTGGGGTGAATCTTGTGGTAATGTTCGTTCGATTTGGCGAGGTGTTTCTTGTCCCATAGTAGGGCGCTGAAGCGGTTGGTGCTGCTCAGCTCATAGTTGGTATCCATCTTGATGGCGTCAAATGGGCAGACCTCGACACAGATCTGGCAGCTCATGCAGACGGAGACGTCGATGTTGAAAACCTTGGGGTAGAACTGCAGCTTGCCGACGGCGTCGGGCTTCTTGTCTGTACTTTTTTCAATGATGATGCATTTCGGCGGGCATTCTTTTTCGCAGATGAAGCAGGAGACGCAGCGCAGCCCTTGCTGCCAGTCTTCGCCGTCGTAGACGAGGAATGGAAAATTCCGATACGCCTCAATCTGCGGCAACCGCTCTTCAGGATACTGAACGGTGGTCAGTCGTTTTTTGCTGACGTAGCTGCCCAGAAAATTTCGGGCAGTTTCCGCCAGTCCCCTCAGAATGCCTTCACCAAACACAGAGTCAACCTCGACTTCAAAGTTCCAAACAATGCAACCAGGCAAAACCCGACAACAGGCGGATCATCTCAAACGCGAATTATTATCGATCCACTTCACCCATCACAATATCAATACTTCCCAAAATCACCACGACGTCGGCCACATTGTGCCCGATGCACAACTGCTCCAGCACCGTCAGGTTCATCATGCAGCAGGAACGCACGCGATACCGGTAGGGATTGGCCGTGCCGTCGCTGACCAGATAAAACCCTAGCTCGCCTTTGGGCGATTCAATCCGACCGTAGGCTTCGCCCGGTTTCGGTTTGAATCCGCGAATCTTCGTCTTTGGATCGATGATCGGGCCTTCCGGAATGTCTTTGAGTGCCTGGTTCAGGATCTTGACGGACTCGCGCATTTCCAGCAGGCGGATCATGTAGCGGTCGTAGGTGTCGCCGTGCTCGCCCAGCGGAATTTTGAAAGCGAATCGATCGTAGATGCCGTACTTGTCCACTTTGCGCAGATCGTAATTGACGCCGGAAGCGCGCAGGATGGGGCCAGTCACGCCGGCATTGATGGCAAGCTTCTTCGACATGATGCCGACACCCTGGGTGCGAGCCATCAGGATTTCATTGCTGGCCAGCAGGCGTTCAAATTCATCGAGAAAACGAGGCAGGGTGGCGACAAATTCTCGCGCCTTGTCGAGCCAGCCCGCGGGTAAATCTACGCGGCAGCCGCCGAAGCGCATGTAGTTGCACATCATGCGCGCGCCGGTCAGCGATTCAAACAGATCGAGAATGGTTTCTCGTTCGCGGAAGGCGTACATCAATGGCGTTCCGCTGGCGCCCATGTCCTGGGTGAGAAATCCAATGAGGGCGGAGTGGTTCAAAAAGCGAGTCAGCTCCGCGGTGATGACTCGGATGTATTCGGCGCGTTCCGGAACTTGAATGCCGGCCAGCTTTTCGACGGCCAGCGCGTAGGCCCAGTTGTTGGTGAGCGAACAGATATAGTCCAGCCGGTCGGTGTAGGGCATGGAGCCGAGGTAGGTTTCGTGTTCGGCAATTTTCTCGTGATTGCGATGCAGGTAGCCGAAGACCGGCTTCAGCTTCATGACGCGTTCGCCATCCAGCACCACGTCCATACGAAAGACGCCGTGGGTGGAAGGATGCTGCGGGCCCATGGAGATCTCGAGCAACTGACTTTCACCAGCATCGGCAGCGGCGATTGGAAGGGTGCGTACGGGCTCGGTAGCTGTGCTCATTGCACCCCCATGACGGTGCGGTGTTGGCGGGCGCGTTCCAGGACTTGATCGTGCGCGGTAGGCTCGTATTCGTAATCGTCGGGCTCGACGTAGTCCTTGCGCATGGGGTGGTCTTTGAAACCGTCCCACATCAATATGCGGCGCAGATCGGGATGGCCGTCGAAGATGACGCCGTAGAGATCGAAGATCTCCCGCTCCTGAAAGTCCACGCTTTGCCAGACAGATGTGAGGGAGGGCAAGTGAACCTTTTCGGCGCGATCTTCAGTACGCAGGCGGAGAATGACGGGGCCGTGCTTTTTCTCCATCGAGAACAGGTGATAGACGACTTCGAGGTAGCCGATGGTCGTGGATTTCCGTACCTCTTCGACCTCTTGTTCGACGCCGTCGACTACTTGTTTCACTTTTATTTTTTCTGAAATTTCTTTGCCGGGCCAATCGATGCCGGTGACGTTGGAACAGTAATCGAAACAGAGATCCTCTGCGTCACGCAAAAAGGTGGCAATGGCCACGGCGTGTGCGGGATCGATCCGCAGCGAATGCTGACCCGACGGGCTGGGGTTGGGAACGATTTCCAGCACGCAGCCGGGAATGTTCGCTTCAATCTCCGATTTAATTGTTTCCAGCGTCATCCGTCCCTGCTAAAGAGATATTGACCAGAGGCGGTTGCCAGACCTCTGGATTTTCAGGCGGTTCCAAGTCGTGCTCACCAAACTGCGGCACGACAAATTCGCTCGGAGCTTCGGCCTGCAGATGACGCGGCCTGTCGGCTCCGGTGAGGGCTTGTTTGTCGATCAACCTTTGCAGCGTCATCAGCGCGTCGATCAAGGCTTCCGGGCGTGGCGGGCAGCCGGGAATGTAGACGTCGACGGGGATGTAGCGATCAATCCCCTTCAGCACGTTGTAGCCCTGCTTAAAGGGGCCTCCGGAGATGGCGCAGGCACCCATGGAAATGACGTATTTGGGCTCGGCCATCTGATTGTAGAGGCGAACCACCTGGGGGGCCATTTTTTTGGTGACGGTGCCGGCGACAATCATCAGGTCGGCCTGTCGCGGGGAGGGACGGAACACTTCCGCACCGAACCTGGCCATGTCATAACGGGCCATGCTGGCGGCAATCATTTCAATGGCGCAGCACGCCAGACCGAAATTCAGCGGCCAAAGGGAGTTTTTGCGGCCCCAGTTATACAGCTCCTGCAGGGTGGTCGCAACAATCCCTTGCTTTCTCAATTCTGTTTTCAGCTGTTCATCCATTGAAGAAAACCTTGTGTGTTGCGGTTGGTTCGAACCTGACAATTCCGGGTGCAGCCATCGTCACAGGCAAGGAGTCTAGCTCCAGACCAGCACTTTTTTCTGATACGCCCAGATCAGACCTTCGACCAGCAAAAGCAAGAAAACCAGCATGGCAATTCCCGCTGCGAATGTGAGCCCGGTAAAGGCCACGGCAAAGGGCAGAAGGAAGACCGCTTCGACATCAAAAACCAGAAAAATAATTGCATACAAATAATATCCGGGATGGAACTGAATCCAGGCATCGCCCGGAGATTCCAGACCGCATTCGTAAATTGAATTCTTACTGGGGCCCGGTTTCCGCGGGGAAAATTTCCACGCCCAGAGCCACGCCAACGCCAGCGGTGCAACGGCGAAACCGACGCCTGCGAGCAGCAGCACGAAGACAGGGAAGTAGGGGCTGTTTGTCATACCGTCTGAACTCTTTACCGTAACAGATTCGCCGCGCGATGCGAACCATTACCTAGAGGTTACGCCTTGATTATAAAGTTGCGTTGTGACGGAGCGCACATCTGGAGCCCCTTTCGCTGTTGCAAGATGAAGATGGACGAAGGGAAGGCAATGAGAGAAGAAAAAACAGTCATTTTGGATGGAAACGAAGCCGCGGCATCCGTCGCTTACCGTTTGGCAGAAGTGATCGCAATTTACCCGATTACGCCGTCTTCCACTATGGGCGAATGGGCGGATCAGTGGAAAGAAGAAGGGCGCAGAAACATCTGGGGTTCCATCCCAATCGTCGCCGAACTGCAGAGTGAAGGCGGAGCCGCTGGCGCAATGCATGGCGCACTGCAGGCGGGTGCGTTCAGCACTACATTTACCGCCTCTCAGGGGCTGCTGCTGATGATCCCCAATATGTACAAAATCGCGGGCGAATTGACGTCGAATGTAATTCATGTGACGGCGCGCTCCATCGCGACCCATGCTCTCTCGATTTTTGGCGACCACTCCGATGTGATGGCGTGCCGATCCACCGGTTATGCCATGCTGTCGTCGAATTCCGTGCAGGAGGCCGGCGATATGGCGCTGATTGCGCACCTGGCCACGCTGGAGGCGCGCATTCCTTTTCTCCACTTCTTTGACGGATTTCGAACTTCACACGAAATCAACAAGGCCAAAGCAATTTCAGACGAGACGATTCTGGCGCTGCTGGAAGAGAACTACATTGCTGGGCATCGCGAGCGAGCTCTCAGCTCTGATCGACCGATTTTGCGGGGTACGGCGCAAAATCCCGATGTATTTTTCCAGGCGCGCGAGGCGTGCAACTCCTATTACCTGGCGTGTCCGACCATTGTGCAGGATGTGATGGATCGCTTCGCCGCACAAACTGGACGCAGCTACCACCTGTTCGATTATGTTGGGGCTCCGGACGCGGATCGCGTGGTCGTACTGATGGGTTCGGCTGCCGGCGCAGTGGAAGAAACGATCGATCACCTGAACCGGCAGGGAGAAAAAGTCGGGCTGCTGAAGGTGCATCTCTATCGTCCGTTTGCGGCGGAGGCCTTCCTTGCAGCTCTTCCCAAAACTGTGCGGTCGATTGCCGTGCTGGATCGCACCAAGGAGCCTGGGGCCTTGGGCGAGCCGCTGTATCAGGATGTGGTGACCAGTTTCAGTGAGGCGTTTTCGAGTGGCCCCGCGCCGTTCGCGCAGCAGCCTCGCATTATCGGCGGCCGGTATGGATTGTCGTCAAAGGAATTCACGCCAGCGATGGTCAAGGGTGTGTTCGACGAGTTAAAGCAGCAGCACCCCAAGAACCACTTCACCATCGGGATCCAGGACGACGTGACGCACACCAGCCTGGCGTACGATCCAGAATTTTCGACCGAAGATCCGCGCACGGTGCGGGCACTTTTTTACGGACTCGGTTCGGACGGCACGGTGGGCGCGAACAAGAATTCCATCAAGATCATCGGGCAGGAAACGCCGAATTACGCACAGGGATATTTTGTCTACGACTCAAAGAAATCCGGTTCGGTGACAACCTCGCACTTGCGATTCGGGCCCGATCCGATCCGTTCCACCTATTTGATCAGCAAGGCGAATTTTGTGGCGTGCCATCAGTTTTCATTCCTGGAGCGGATGGACGTGCTGGAGGCGGCGGCGCCGGGCGCAGTGTTTTTGCTGAATGCACCGTATGGACCGGATCAAATATGGAACCATTTACCCAGAACAACTCAGGAGACAATCTTAAAGAAGCAGTTGAAGTTTTATGTGATCGATGCGTACACCGTAGCGCGCGAAGCGAAGATGGGCAACCGCATC
>JAJYSL010000486.1 GCA_021793595.1 Acidobacteriota bacterium | reverse complement strand
GTGGCAAGACGGAAATGCAGGCGAGGAACTATATGACTATCAAAATGATCCTCATGAGCTAAAGAACCTGGCCTCCGATCCAAAAATGCACCGAATTGGATTCACCCTACAGACACAACTGAACAGTATTGCTCTTGCACGCGGCAAGCGAAATGGTCCTGACATATCTTGACTTTTAGCGGTGGCGGCTGCGTTACTCAGTAAGCCCGGTCGCAGTTGACCGCCGAACAATAAGATCGAAGCAATCAATCCGGAGGATAAGTCAAGACGAACGGCAGGACTCTTGTTCCACCGACACACTGGACAGACCTAACATTGCTGATGTCAGGGGGCCATGATTGACCCCTTTGCCGATCATGGCCGAATGTGCGCGTTCGGGTCGACGCGCACTTCCACGCTCATATTTTGTGCCATGGCGGAGCTTTTGTGTTTACGGGGCGAGGACGCGCACCGGGGGACGTTGCGGGATTGCCCACCAACTGTTGCTGCGCTTGATATGCCTGCTGCACTGTGGGTGGAAAGGATGGTATCTTCGCATCCACGCGCTCTAATATCTGCTGCACAAGCTGAGGGTTTGCCTGCGCGACATCGTAGCTTTCCATCGGATCGTCCGACAGGTCGTAGAGTTCCGGATGCGCCAATCGATACGTGTGCCGGCCCTGCACGGGCTTCAAATCATAGGGCGGTGTGTTGTGTTCCGCAAAGCGAAGTTTCCAGTGGTCCAAACGCCCGCAGTAAACGTTCCAATCGTCGCCTGAAAAATACAGCATGACATCGCGCTCAATATTGTTTTCCTTGCCATTCAAAATCTCCGATATGTTGAGACCATCGAGCGGTTTCGCTGGCGCTGGCGCATGGCTCAAGGCCGCCAGCGTCGGCAGGATATCAAGATTGGAAGTCCACGTTTCAGACACTTTTCCCGCCGGAATCTGTCCTTTCCAGCTTGCGATGAGCGGCACTCGGCATCCGCCTTCGTAGGATGTATCTTTGCGGCCTCGCAGCATGCCTGGACTGCCCTGATACCAGGGGCCATGATCGCTGGTAAACAAGACCAGCGTATTTTCTTCCAGTCCATGCTCGCGCAACGTGCGGCGAATTTCTCCCACGCTCCAGTCAATCTCCTGCACTGCATCCCCGTAGATTCCCTGCTTCGACTTACCTCGAAACTTCTCCGACGCATGAATCGGAATATGAGGATAGGAGTATGCCAGATAAAGGAAGAACGGCTTGTCCTTCGAGGACTGGATAAACTCCACCGCGTTTTTTGTATAACGCTGGGTCAGCAGGTTGCGGTCGGTATGCTCCTCAATAATGGTCGTGTCGCGAATCATCGGCAACGGCGACATGTCCACGCTGTAGGGAACGCCAAAATAATGGTCGAACCCTCTGCTGGTCGGCAAGTATTCCGGGGTCTGCCCAAGATGCCATTTGCCGATGCACATGGAGGTATACCCGCGCGGCTTCAGGACGTTGGCGATGGTGGATTCGTCCAGGTCCATCCCGCCTTTGTCATAGGGGAAAAACACCCGGGTCACGCCACAGCGCTGCGCATATCGTCCGGTGAGCACACAGGCGCGAGATGCCGAGCAGGTTGGATTCGGCGAATTGAAGTGCGTAAAGCGCATTCCCTCACGGGCCATCGCATCCAGATTGGGAGTTTGCAGTTTCGACCCGTAACTGCCTAAGTCTCCATATCCCAGGTCATCGCAAATCATCACGATAAAGTTGGGTTTTGCGGGAGGGGTCGAGGCTGCCAGCGGACGAGAAGTCTGCTCGTTTGTAAGCTCCATCGCGCCAAGGCTTGGCGCTGCTAAGGATGCGCCTACAGATAGAAGAAAATTCCGTCGATTGATCATGATTGGTCCCTTGTTACAGCACTGCGTTGGGCTGGTTTATCGAAGGTCCAGCTTGTCCTGAGCGCAAACAACATGCTTTGTATTTTTTCCCGCTGCCGCACAGACACATTGCGTTGCGGCCCACTTTGCCGTTCGCGGCTTTCGCCGCATCCTGCTGCGCGACCCAACGCATCACGTTCGCAGGCGCTTGTTCCCGCTGTAGTTGGTCTGCCATAAACCGCATATACGGATCTACGTGATGAAAAAACATCTTGTATCCGGCGCACAGATAGTTCAATCCAGGCTCGCCATCCGGCGTGGTAAGAAAACGGTGCTTGGGACATTCTCCGTTACAGGCAAAGCGAACGTCGCATGTCTGGCAATATTTCGGCAGCGTGCTTTCCTTGTCTTCTCCGAATTTCTTTTGCTGCGGAGAATCCACCAGCTCCGCCAACGGAGTTTCCATAATATTGCCCAGCCGGTTTTCCGGGTAGACAAAGTGGTCGCAGGAATACAGGTCGCCGCCATGCTCCATCGCCAACGCCTGACCGCACTTGCGGCGAAACACGCACAGGCTGGCTTCCTGGCCGAACCACATTTCAAGCGAGACATCGAAGAGCTGCACGAACTGCTTGCCTACATCATGCCGCACCCACTCGTCGAAGATGCCGCACAGAAATTTACCGAATTGCACCGGCTCAACCGACCATTCCGTCACCTGCGCATCCTCGGTAAAAGTCGGCAGCACCAGCGTCAGTCCATCGCGGGTGGTTTGAGATGTCTTCCTCTCAATGATCGGAATAAATTGCATGTATCCGCTGCCCTGTTCGCGCAGGAACCGATACACCTCCAGCGGATGGTAGGAATTTGCGCGATGAACGGTCGTCAGAGTATTGAAAGGCACACCGTTCCGTTTGAGGGTCTCCATACCGGCCACGACTCTCCGGAAGCTTCCCTTGCCGCCTTTGTCTACCCGATAGGCGTCATGCAGATGTTCCGGCCCATCGATCGAAAGCCCGACCAGAAACTTGTTTTCCGCGAAGAACTGTCCCCACGCATCATCTAGTAGGATTCCATTCGTCTGAAATGCGTTTTCAATCTGCTTGCCGTTCGCATATTTCTTCTGTAGCTCGACCATCTTGCGGAAGAAATCCACGCCCAGCAACGTAGGTTCGCCGCCCTGCCAGGCAAAATGGATGACATCGGTCGGCTGCGCATCGATATATTGCCGGACGTAAGACTCCAGCACCTCGGGGCGCATGGCCCACTTCGAGACATTCGGATAAAGGTTTTCCTTCTCCAGATAAAAGCAATACTTGCAGTCCAGATTGCAGATCGGACCCACTGGCTTCGTCATCACGTGAAATGCATTGCTACTCATAATTAAGAAGCCTACTCGTTTCTGGCTTGCGCTTGGATGTAACGCGCTGTTTCGGCGTGGAAGAGTTCGCCTGAGCGTGCAGGATGATCGATTTCTGCAAGGGCACATTCACCGAGGAGTCCCCCGCATAGATGATGAACTTTCCGGGGTCTACTGCCCATCGATGCCCAGTTGTATCGTAGTACGCAAACGAGCGCCGATCGAGATGCAAAATCACATGTTTGCTCTCCCCTGGCACAAGG
>JAJYSL010000485.1 GCA_021793595.1 Acidobacteriota bacterium | reverse complement strand
GCCCCACGCATCACGGTCTGTTCGACATCAGCTATTTGCGCGGCGTGCCCAACATCGTGGTCATGGCCCCGAAAGACGAAGACGAATTGTCCGACATGATGCAAACGGCATTGCAGCATGAAGGACCCTCGGCGATTCGATATCCTCGGGGCGCAGGCCCATGTGTCACTGTCAAGGAGCAGCCAGTCGCCTTGCCCATCGGCAGAGCGGAAATCCTTCGCGAGGGCAGTGATGTCGCTGTATGGGGCCTCGGTGCGATGGTTCCCATGGCGGAAGCTTTTCACGGTCAGTTGGAACGCGAAGGATATTCCACCGCACTGGTCAATGCTCGCTTCGTCAAGCCGCTGGATACTGAGCTCCTGGAGGACTATGCGCGAAGAGTTGGGTTGATTGTCACCTTTGAAGATCATGTGCTGATGGGCGGATTTGGTAGTGCGGTCCTGGAGTACCTCTCCAGCCGCAACCTGCGCGTGCCAATCGTGCGAATTGGCTGGCCCGATGCATTTATCGAGCACGGCAAGGTGGACCAATTGCGGGAGAAATATGGCCTGTCCGTCGAGGCGGCTCTGCGGCAATCGCGCCCATTCCTCAAGGCTCTGCCGCGCAAGCGCTTCGCCGTTACTGGCTAAAACAAAACCAGGGAGCATGTAACCCGGAACCACATCTTTTCAGCAGATGCGGCTGAAAGGCAGGGTAGATCCTGGATGAGTTTGGCAGGATATAGGATCCCTGGTTTGGCTCGAGCCGTCGACTCAATCGCGGGTGAAACGCCACGCCTCGTCACGAATCGGAAAATCAAGCAACATTTCCACAGCGCGCCCGAACAACTTTTTTATTTACTTCGGCATCTTTCCCGACGATACTGGCTGCGTTTCCCTGAAACCCGTCGCAAGGAGTGAGGAAGGGTGCATATGCTGAAACGGATATTTCTGATGGCGGCAATCGTGGCGGTTCCCGCAACACTGCTGGCGCAGGCCTCTGCGCCGCCTATAAAAATGGGGCTCTGGCAGACCACATCCACTTCGACCATGACCGGCATTCAAATTCCACCTGAGGTGGCAGCGCGGCTTCAGGCGATGGGCCGACCGTTGCCTACCGCGGAGCCGCGTACCACCGTCGTTCAGTCTTGCGCGACCCCTGAGAAGTGGAAACAGATGTTTCAGCACTTGCAGCACCATGGAGATTGCGAGTTCCACAACGAACACCAGACCTCTTCCACTTTGACCGCCGACATGGCCTGCAAGTCAACCGACGGAAGATATAGTACCAACGGTCACATCGACGTCAGCTTTGTGAGCGAGGAGAAGATTCATGGAAAGGTGCACGTGGAAACGGTCATGGAGTCGCAGCCCCAGCCGATTGTGACGGACATGAGCTTCGAAAGCGTTTACCAGGGCGCTGATTGTCATGGTGTCTCCCCTAATGAAGGCAAGGTCATTCGCTAAGGCGAAGGCACAAACGGCAAACATGGCTGCGGACGACCGGACTCCAGATCGGCGCGGTTACTGCAGCCCGGTGTCCAATTCTGCCGCGGCGCCGCGAATAGTGAGCCAATCGGTGCGTACACGGTCCCAGTTCTGTAGCAGAAAACCGCCGGAATTGAAAAAGGCTCGTACTTGCATCGAATTCCATCCCGCCACATCCTGCAGAATCGGCACCAGCACCCCGAGCGCATCGCCGCTGAGGACAGTTCGTTTGGCAATTTGCGTGATGAAGGGGTTTTCCGAAACAGCGATGGTCAATCCATCCAGTCGATTGACGTGCAGCATCACGTGGACGTCGGAGCTGCCGTCGCCAACATAGACGATTCGATCATGGCCGAGCGCCATTTTGGCGCGCAGTTCCTCTACCACAACCACCTTGCCGTAGCCTGCCGGAACCCGGATGATCGACTGAATCTCTCCAGTATCCGGATCATAGCGAAACTGTGTCCCGAAAATATTCTCAGGGGCAACAATGCCTTCCAACGCCGACTGAATCACTTCTTCCGGCGCAGCAGATACCACGTAGAACGAGAAATGATAGTTCTCAAGCTGCTGCAGCAACTCCAGCATCAAGGTAATGTTTTCCTTTAGCCGGATGCGCTTGCCAACCGCTATCAAATGTTCTTTGCGCACGCGGCGAAACTCGGGGTCATGTAACAGCAGGTAAGGCAATTCTCCGCCTTGTTGAATGAGGCGAATCTTGGCCAGACCGCTCACCCGCTCCTCGAAGCCGTCGATGCCGAGCATTTCGCTCAGCACAATTCCCGAATCGTTAAAGCTGAGAGTCTGGTCAAAGTCGCTGACCAGCAGCATTTCGAGCTTGCCACCATTTGGTTCGCTTTTCATGGGACCTCCCGTTTTCCGGAGCGACATTTCTGCGATCGCTTCGGCTTCTTGCGTGGTCTCAATGTTGCTATATCAGCTCTCTGGGAAACTGTCTGCCATTACTCTAGCTAATTTTCCTTCTACTGTCGAGGAATATCGAGGCATACACCGCAGAAATGACCGCTGTTCGCCAATTCGGCGCCGTAGAATCAATCCGTTACATGCGGTGAAAATATCGTGAATACTGGATAGACTTCATGGCTAGTACCAGTCCCTGAGGCAGGATCTACTTCTCGAATCGGGATGCGATTTCTCCGAGAACGCTCCTCATCTCGTGGAATAAGCTGTCTTAACAGGTGGGTAAAGTTGTATTATGAAAATATGGCAAGTCACGCGATTTCACGGGGCGCTCCGAAGTATCGTCAAATTTACAATAGGCTTGCTCGTGACATCACATCCGGGAAGTATGCAGAAGGCCAGAAGTTTCCCAGTGAAGCCACCCTCGTACGCCAGTTCGGAGCGTCGCGGATCACGGTTGGGCGCGCTGTGCGCGAGTTGAAGGACCACGGACTGGTGCAGCGCGTCGCAGGCTCCGGCACGTATGTGCACACGTATCCCGCCGCAGAGACCTCCACGCTCTTCGGACTGCTGATTCCAGATCTCGGCGAAACGGAGATTTTTGAGCCCATCTGCCAAGGCATGGCCGCTGCGCAGGAGTCCGCTCGCTATGGTTTGCTTTGGGGGCGAGCCAATGTAGCGGGCGCAACTAAGGAAGAGCAGGCAATGGGACTTTGCCGCCAGTTCATTGAACGCCGGGTGTCAGGCGTATTCTTCGCCCCGCTGGAGCTGGAGCCGCAAAAAAACGAAACCAATCATGCTATCGTCCAGGCCCTCGACCGAGCCAAAATTCCCGTTATCCTTCTCGACCGCGCCATTGTGTCGTTTCCTGAACCAAGCCCGTACGATCTAGTGGGCATCAACAACAGACGTGCGGGCAGCCTTGCCACAGAACATCTTTTGCGTTGTGGTTGCCGGCATCTTTTGTTCGTGGCAGATTTGAGTGTTGCCTCGACGGTGGAAGACAGGATCGCCGGTTTTCGTGAAACCCTGTTGGCGCACGGACTGCCGGTGGAAAGCTCTTGCGTGCAATGC
>JAJYSL010000484.1 GCA_021793595.1 Acidobacteriota bacterium | reverse complement strand
TAGGAGCAAATGCTATGAAATTGTCTCTTCGGCATTGGAATTGGCCCACGCTGCAGTTGTACCCGCAATCTCCATCTCTCATGCAGGTTGTTTGCTCAACAGGTATGCAGGCAGGAGGAGCAGCAGCATGGAAAAGCTAGTCGTCATCGGCAATGGCATGGCTGGCATTGGCTGCGTAGAGCAGATACTCAAGCACACCACTCCGTTCGACATCACCATTTTCGGAGATGAGACGCACGCCAACTACAACCGCATTCTCCTTTCGTCGGTACTCGCTGGTGAAAAGGTGGCCGACGAGATCATTATGAACGATCTCGATTGGTATCAGCGGCACGGAATCATGCTGCATCTCGGAGTACGCATCACGGCCATTGACCCTGTGCTGAAGATCGTCACCGGGGACGACGGCAGCACCACGCCATTCGACAAGCTGATTCTCGCAACTGGAAGTTCTCCGCTGATTCCGCCGATTGAAGGCGTCAAGCGAGACGGGGTCTTCGTCTTTCGGACCTTGCAGGATACGCACTCCCTGCTCCAGCGCGCGCGTCCAGGACTAAAAACAGCAGTGATTGGCGGCGGACTGCTGGGCCTGGAGGCCGCTCGCGGACTTCAGGTGCGGGGCTGCGATGTGACCGTCATCCATCTGATGGACACACTGATGGAGCGCCAGCTCGACGCGACGGGCGGTGCATTTCTGAAGGCCCAGATCGAGGCCCTTGGCACCAAGGTTTTGCTTGGCCGCAGCACTGCCGCCATTCTTGGGAATGGGAAGGTACAAGGCATCGCATTCAAAGACGGAAGCAATCTCGATGCCGAGATGGTGGTTATCGCCGCAGGCATTCGCCCCAACGCGGAACTTGCCAAGCAGGCAGGGCTGCAAGTGAATCGCGGCATCGTTGTCAACGACCACATGGAGACCTCCCATCCGGACATTTTTGCCGTGGGCGAATGTGTCGAGCATCGCGGCGTCTGCTATGGGCTGGTTGCTCCGTTGCTGGAACAGGGAAAAGTACTGGCCGCTACCATCACTGGCAATCGCGGCGCGGGCTTTGAGTCGAGCGTCCCCGCCGCCAAACTCAAGATCATGGGGGTGGAAGTTTTCTCTGCTGGTAGCTGGGACGAGAAAACTCCTGGCTGTGAAGCTGTTCGTTTCGAGGACCCAGCGCTGGGCCTGTACAAGAAGTTGACTCTCCGCGAGGGACGTCTTGCAGGTTTTATCCTCGTCGGCGATACCGCCGATAGCCCGCGTTATCTGGACTGGTTGCGCTCCGGCAAGGACCTGTCCCAGTTGCGTCGGCATCTTCTCTTTCCGCCTCCTGCGGAAGATGCCGGAATAGGTATCGCCAAGATGGCGGACAGCGAAACGGTATGCGGCTGCATGGGCGTCACCAAAGGCTCTATTATCGAGAGCATTCATCAAAAAGGCGTTTGCACGCTGGCGCAGCTTAAAGAAACGACGCGCGCCTCCACCGGATGCGGAAGCTGCACGGCGCTGTGCCAGCAATTGCTCAAAAGCGTAGTTCCGGAGTTTGAGGAAGAAGCAAAAACCGTGCTCTGCAAGTGCGTCCCTTTTGCGGAAAATACGCTGAAAGAGATGATACGTGGCCAGCAGCTCAGTTCTGTTGGCGAGGTGCTTGAAATTTATGGCAACGGCGTCGGATGCGAGGTCTGCAAACCGGCGCTCAGTTATTTGTTGGACGTGGTGTCGTGCGGAGACTACAAGGAGGACCGCTCCGCGCGTTTCATCAACGATCGCGTCCACGCGAACATCCAGAAAGATGGCACCTTCTCCGTTGTGCCGCGCATGCGCGGCGGAGTGACCACCGCGGACGAGTTGCGCCGCATTGCCGATGCCGCCGACAAGTACAACGTCCGCATGGTGAAGGTCACAGGCAGCCAGCGCATCGATCTGTTGGGTGTCAAAAAATCGGACCTGCCCTCAATATGGGCGGACTTAGGGATGCCCTCCGGACAGGCCTATACCAAAGGTGTACGCATGGTAAAGACCTGCGTGGGCACGGAGTTTTGCCGCTTCGGTGTTCAGGATTCCACGGCAGCCGGAATCGAATTGGAGCGCCGCCTGGAAAATCTCTTTACGCCGCACAAGGTCAAGATGGGTGTAGTCGGCTGCCCGCGCAATTGCGCGGAGGCAACGGTGAAGGACATTGGACTCATCGGGCAGGAGGGAAGCTGGCAAGTCGTTGTCGGCGGCGCGGCAGGCAAGCATGTTCGCAAAGCCGACCTGCTCATCACGGTGGAAACGACGGAGGAAGCGTTGCAAGCTGCGGCAATCTTTTTCCAGTACTACCGCGAGCAGGCCAACTACCTGGAGCGGACGTATGACTTTGTGGAACGCGTCGGGATCGAGAAAGTAAGAAAAGAGACCGTCTATGCGCAGGATTCGGAGAAACAGCTTTTGTTGGAACGCCTGCGGAAATCGAAGGCGCTCTCGCGCGATGCATGGCTGGAACGCGACATACCGTTTACACCAACGCAGTTTGTGCAGATTGAACCGATAGGGAGGCATTTACAATGAAGACGAGCAGTTGGATACGCTTGACGCAATGCGAAAACATTCCTTTGCGCGAGGGCCGCACCGTCCAGATCGATGGCCATGAGATCGCGGTCTTCAATCTAGGGGGACGGTTTCTCGCGACAGAAAATAGATGTCCGCATCGCGGAGGCCCATTGGCGGATGGCATCGTTTCGGGAGAAAAAGTAGTTTGTCCGCTCCATTCCCGAAAAGTATGCCTACACACAGGCCAAATGGAAGGGATTGCGGAATCGCCAATGTGTGCGCAAACCTATCCGACACGCATTGCGGATGGCCATGTCGATTTGAAACTGCCAGCGGCGATGCGAAAAGAGGAAGCCGCGCCCGGGGGGAATTTTTTTCTGGAACCAGAGGAACTTAAGATTGCCATAGGTCAAATCGGAATCGGCAGGTTAGCTCCAGTCCCAGGGCCCAATCCATCGGTTAGATGACTTGCATCGGATGTAATTCCTGTTTCTTTCTATATCTGAATGAGCGAGGATAAGGGATGCCACAAGCGAGCTTCCAGGGATTGCGTGTCCTTTCACTCGAAAGCAGGCGCGCCAATGAGATCGCCAAGCTGATTCGGACGTATGGGGGGGAGCCCACGGTGGCCCCCGCCATGCGGGAAGTCCCTCTCGCGTCCAATCGGGAAGCACTTGACTTTGCCGCGTCACTGATGCGTGGCGAGTTCGATCTGGTCATCTTTCTGACCGGCTCCGGTATCCGTTGTCTGATGAACATCGTACAGGCGGAGTATGACCGGGATACTTTTCTGACAGCGCTTCGGGGAGTGAAGATTGCATCCCGGGGGCCCAAACCCTCTGCTGTTTTGCGGGAATTCCATGTCCCGGTCACTGTCACCGCGCCTGAACCCTGTACCTGGCGAGAGCTGATTGGCGCGATGGAAAGCGAAATCGGTCAGGGTTTCAAC
>JAJYSL010000483.1 GCA_021793595.1 Acidobacteriota bacterium | reverse complement strand
GACCCTGGACCAGCGGCGATTGCGCCTGCCGTATCGAACACATGCGCCCTTCCCTTGCCGACGCGCATCGCGTTCATCGGTAATTATCTGCCGCGTGAGTGCGGTATTGCCACATTTACGACCGACCTGTGCGCCGCGTTGGCGACAGAGTATGGGGAAGAGCGTCTGTTTGCAATTCCGGTCAACGATCCGGAATCAAGCTACGATTACCCTTCGCAAGTGCGCCTCGAGCTTGACCAGGAGGATTGCGCTTCCTACGTGCGGGCCGCGGATTTCCTCAACTTCAATGGCAACGACCTTGTTTGCCTGCAGCATGAATACGGCATCTATGGCGGGCCGGCGGGAGGGCATATTCTTGCTTTGCTCCGGAAATTGAAAATGCCTCTGGTGACCACCCTGCACACGGTGCTGCGCGACCCCGACGTAAATCAGCGTGCCGTACTCGAAGAGATTGCGTGTCTTTCCGATCGCCTGGTCGTGATGAGTGAGCTGGCAGCGCAATTGCTGCGCGAAGTCTATGCGGTGCCAGGCGGCAAGATTGACGTGATTCCACATGGAGTGCCGGATATGCCATTCATGGATCCCAACTATTTCAAGGACCTGTTTGGCACGGAGGGCAAGTCCGTGCTGCTCACGTTCGGCTTGTTGTCTCCAAACAAGGGAATTGAAAACGTGATCCGGGCTCTCCCCGCAATTCTGGCAAAGCATCCGAACACGGTGTATATCGTTTCCGGAGTGACGCATCCACATATCAGGCGGCATGAAGGCGAGCGCTACCGTGAGGAGTTACAAGCTCTGGCCGAGCGGCTTGGCGTTTCATCTCAGGTGATCTTCAACAACCGCTTTGTGAGCGCCGAGGAATTGGTGGAGCACGTAGGCGCCGCGGATATTTACATCACGCCCTATCGGCAGGAGGCCCAGATTGTCTCTGGCACGCTCGCTATCGCACTGGGCGCGGGAAAGGCAATCATCTCCACGCCGTACTGGCATGCCAAGGAACTTCTGGCGGACAAAAGAGGCGTGATCGTCCCCTTCGACGATTTCGGCTCCATCGCGAATCAAGTGATCGAATTGCTGGAGAACGATGCAGAACGCCACGCCATGCGGAAGCGCGCCTATCTTTACTCGCGGGGAACAACCTGGCCTAAAACCGCGCGAGCGTACATGGCGAGCTTTCAGCGCTCGCGCTTTGAACGTACACTTTGGCCGAAGGCCAAGCCGCATGAGGATCTCACGGAGAGCGCGGTCTATAGCTTGCCGGTGCTGAATACAACGCACCTCTCAAATATGACCGATGAAACAGGCATGCTGCAGCACGCCATTTTCTCAGTGCCCAACACGCGCGAAGGTTATACGACCGACGACAACGCGCGCGCGCTCATCGTGACCACACTACAGGATGAACACAAGCCTTTCGAGAATGAGACCCAGCCTTCCGATCTTTCTCGCCGATATCTGGCCTTTCTCTGGCTCGCCTTCAATTCCGATAGCGGAAGGTTCAGAAACTTTCTTGGGTACGACCGCAAATGGCTTGAACAGGCTGGCTCGGAAGACAGCCATGGCAGGTCGTTGTGGGCTTTGGGAACAGTTCTGGGCCGCTCGCAGAATGCGGGATTGCGCGGAGCGGCGGGAAGACTTTTTGAGGCCGCCGTTCCCGCGGTCCTGAGATTCAGCAGTCCGCGCGCGTGGGCTTTCAGTGTTCTTGGCTTGCAGGCCTATCTCGACTGGTTTCCCGGCGACCGGGACATGCAAGGCATTCGCAACACGCTCGCCAATCGTTTGCTGGACATTTACGAGCGCTGTCACTCTGCCACCTGGCACTGGTTCGAAAAGAGTCTTTCCTACTCGAATGCCAGGCTGCCGCAGGCACTTATCCTGGCTGGCTGGCGGAGCAGTAACCACAAAATGATCGAAGCTGGAATGGATGCTCTGAAATGGCTTGTCGCCGAGCAGCACCGCGACGATAAGGAGATATTCGTACCGATTGGATCCAGCGGATTCTTCATTGAAGGAAGCCTGAAGACGCGCTTCGATCAGCAGCCCGTAGAGGCTTGCGCAACCATCTCCGCATGTCTTGAGGCGTACAGGCTGACGGAAGAGAACCAATGGCATGAGGAAGCCAGACGGGTGTTCCGCTGGTTCCTGGGCAAGAACGACTTGCAGGCGCCGCTTTACGATCCAGTGACGGGCGGATGCAGGGATGGGCTTCATCCCGACCGCGTGAATGAAAACGAAGGAGCCGAATCAACTCTTTCCTTCCTGATGTCCCTGCTCGAAATGCGAGCCGTCCATGTAGCCAACGCACAGCAACTGCACCAGGAAATGGAGCGCCGCTTGTGAAACCGACCACCTCGCCGGCTGAATCGCCGGAATCTATTGCGCGCGAACATGCAAAGCTTCAAGTATGTGTCGATCAACCTTTGTTCACGCGTTATTCAGCCAATCCGATCCTCAGCCGGGAACACTGGCCCTATCCGATTAACAGCGTCTTCAACGCCGGAGCAGTACGCCTGCCCAATGGGGACACTCTGCTACTTTGCCGTGTGGAAGACAGAAGCGGCCTATCGCACCTTTGCGCTGCCCGCTCCAGCAATGGAATCGATGCATGGCGGATCGACCAGAAACCGACGCTGATGGCAAATCCGGTGGAGCATCCCGAAGAAATCTGGGGTATTGAAGATCCGCGCATCACCTACGTGCCGGAACTGGATCAATACGCAGTAACATATACATCCTTTGCGCGCGGCGGACCGGGAGTCTCCCTGGCGCTAACAAAGGACTTTCGGAGTTTTGAGCGATTCGGCGTCGTCATGTCTCCCGAGGATAAGGATGCGGCGCTGCTGCCTCGGAGGATTGGCGGGCGCTGGGCGCTCATCCATCGGCCAGTAACATCGCTGGGCGCTCATATGTGGATCTCCTACTCGCCGGACCTGCGCCATTGGGGGAGCCACAAGATTATTATGGAAGCGCGGCGCGGCGGCTGGTGGGATGCAAACAAGATTGGATTATGTTCTCCGCCGATCGAGACGGCCAAGGGCTGGCTGATGATCTATCACGGGGTGAGACAGACGGCTTCAGGTAGCATTTATCGCCTGGGCCTTGCTCTCTTCGATCTTCATGACCCGGCGGTCTGCCTGCAGCGCGGAAACTCCTGGATGTTCGGGCCGGAAGAGGCCTATGAGCGCGGTGGAGACGTGAAAGACGTCGTCTTTCCCTGTGGGCAGACCATCGGCACGGATGGCGACACGATTCAAATGTATTACGGGGCGGGCGACTCTTGCGTGGCATTGGCCACGGGCAGCATTCGCTGTCTGCTCTCCTGGCTGGATGCGAATTCAAGCCCGGCAGGGATAACTGCGATTTAGTTCGCACGGTATTGTGACCAAGAGGGAGAAGCAGAGTGAACAGCGCAAGCAGGAATTGGCCGAATGGTGTACCACGTGTGCTGTGGCTACGGCACAAATGAGATCGG
>JAJYSL010000073.1 GCA_021793595.1 Acidobacteriota bacterium | reverse complement strand
GCCGGCAACAACGGCATCTCTGCAAGGAAAGGAGAGAAGGAAGTCCCAACAACTATCGGGAATTATGGTTGTCGTTGACCGGAAAGAGTAGTTGACGCCAGACAGACAGCCGGATATATCTCTGCGCAGGCAGTCATACGAGAGGTCAACGCACTCTCCGATGCGCAGGCCGGTGTGTCGAAGCAGGAGAAAGACATTTGCGGCAAGATCGTTGCGCCGCATCAACTCCTGCTGCAGCCGATGATCCTGCTCTGCGATGAGCGGGCGGGGCAGAGTCTGTGGCGTACGATCAATATCCTCGCGCCGTATCAGGTGAGTAAGTTCAGCAAGCTTGTGTGCCCAGGCCAACTCGTTCAGGAGGGCGCGCAAAGCGATAAGGCGTCCGATGCAGGTTGCCGTAGCCAGCGGCGGAGTCTGTGCGCGCATGCGCGACATCCATCCAAGGATGTGCGGATCACGCCGCAGCTGCTCGAGGCCGGTAATCCCGGGGTGTTCGGCGCCAAGACAGATAAGGAAATTGCGCACTGCGATGTTGTAGTTGCACTCGGTCCCTGGACTGAGCGCAGTGGAGAGGGACTCAACAGCACGCGCGAAGACGGGTGCCAGTGGATGCTGGAGCGGCGGCCGGCGCGAACGCTTCACGAGGCGATTCTCGGCTGAGGATGGATGCACCGCGGCGCGGCGCGGGCTTACTGGCTCAGTAGTCCAGCGATCCACCGTGAAGGAGATTGCCTCTTCGAGTTTCGAATGGGTTGGAATATGGGTTGAAGGTCGAGGTTCGTGAAACCCGGATGGATATTGGGTCTAACCCATATTTCAACCCATTGAAAAAATTCTTTTGCATTCCTTTAAGGGCTTTTCAAGGCTCCGCAGTTCTCGCAAGTAATTGAAAATAAACGCCGATGTCAGATTAGGAAACTGCTGCTCTATCCACCTGAGCTACGGGGCCAAAACTGGAGTGTACACCCTACGTGGATCATAGGTTGAAGAAGTACGGACGGTGGAGAAAATTGATCGGTGCAATCGCAATTGCTAGGGATTTGCCGGCGCAAGGGGGAATCGCAGGACTGAAAAATCTACAAGCACAACACCAGCAGATGATAGCATTCGCGCACTCGCCTTGCGGCCTTCGCTGAATGATGTTGCATTCGATACGGGAAGCAGAATCGTCGGCATGGATCACATCTTCTGCCAGGTCATATCCACTTTCACGGGAATCTCATTCTTAATGGGAACGGTCAGGAATGACGGGCGATCGATCTTAAAATCAGAACAGGTCGCGGGAATCGTTCCGCTGATCCGCACCTGGTTGCCTTGCGTCACTCGCTGGAACGGCACATGTTGATAGTGTGCGGTCTGGCCGGCAAACTGTACCTCAAGGTTGGCATAGACAGTTGGAGAGGCGGTTTCCGCCTCGGGAAACTCAGTGCGCACAATGACCATAGGAAACTGCGCTCCGCGCGTCGCTTCAATCATGTGAAGATCGCGGTTACTGTCGCCGGAGTCAAACGATTTCACCGGCACCGCGATAAGAAAATTGCATTGCCCTGCATGGCAAATTCCCTTCCCTTTCGCCGCATGACTCACTCCGTTCACTTCATGCATGGGATGGGACATGTGATAGGTGAGGGTGGACTGCTGCAGGATCCACTGCGTATCAGCCTGAGCGAATACGGGAAGTGCAAACAGCAACAAGGCAATGGCGAGTTTCTTATGCATCATTTTTCAACGCTCCCAGAATTTCCAATGAATCGGCCACGATACAGCCACGATGGCCGCCCCGTAAGCAATCGCCGTCACGTAAGCAACCGGGGCATGCGCCGAAGCGATTCCGTGGACTTTTTCTCCAGCGTTCTCCTGCTTGTACGCCATAATTCCCAGGATGGGTGTGGCGATCATGCCCGGGCCATGGATCCATTCCAAATCCCGGTGCAGGCGGATCGCCCCCTTGGGCTTCACCTCTGGAACTTTCGGCGCAAAGATGGCGTAATAAGCCGTCGTATAGTACAGGCCCGAGGTCAGACCGCCGAGCGCGATGTGGAGATCCAGGTTTGCCGAGGTAGGCTCTGTGATCGGCTGCCCGTTTTTCCCTTTCGCCTTTGCCTGGGGTCCACTAATCAGCGTGGCGAACATCGGGATCGCGGTGATCAGACCCAACGTCTGATGCACCTTCAGCATGTGGGTACGTTTATTGAGCAGAGCTTGTTCCTTCGCGCTACCCTGAACCTGGCTGGCGCCGAAACCAAGATCTTGCAGCGAAGGAGTGTTCGCATTTCCGGCAGGTGAAGTCTGCGGATTCGGCTGCGGTGCGGGTGGCAATTTGCTGGATGGAGTTTCCTGCTGGTGGGACTCGTCGCCCAGTACAAAGTTGGTATGCGCTTCCTTGGCGGCGATCAACACAACATTCGAGGTCTGAGAACTCAATCCCCCGGCGGAGGCAGAAACCGTGTATGCACCGGGGATAAGATTGGATTCCGTGTAGGCTCCAGCAGCATTGGTTTTTAGTTCTGTCGACTGGGCAGTGTCGACATCTTTGATCGAGATCTGGGCGTTGCTTACAAATTTGCCGGAGGATTCCTTTACGATTCCTGAAATGCTGGCAAAGGTTTGCGAGCAGACGGTATTGGGCGTCAGGAAAAAGACAATTGCAATTCCTGCGACTGGCGCGAACCTCGCCGAGATCCCTTTCATTAACTCTCCTTCATTTTCAATGGCGCACCAGGTCTTTGCAGGAGTGAAGCGGCGAACGTCGTTCCTTGATTAGAAGCTGTCTCATCGACTCGAAATCGCTCGATACCTTTGGTGCGAGACTCGCAATCAAAGAGTGTCTCAGGTCGTTGACCCAAGTTACGACGCCAAATATGAGACAGCTTTTAGTCTTAATTCGCTAAGAAGTACTGTCAAGTCTGTCGGAAAAGCTTGTACTTGAAGTGTAATGGAAAATGAAAGGTTCAACAATGAAACGCTTCTCCAGATGCATCGCAATGGCGGTCGGACTCCTGATTCAGGCGCTTCCGCTGCACGCAGCCCAATCGGTTCCTGCCCCGCTGCAGGTGGGTTCTACTTTTCCCGCGTTTTCCGGGCGCACGATCACGAATCGCCCTCTCACACTACCGGGATCTTCCATCGAGAAGCCGACGGTACTGGTATTTTCATTCAGCCGTACGGCAGGTAAGGACGCGCGCTTGTGGAATGAACATCTGGCCAAGGATTTTCCTGACAATGTAGCGGCATATGGGGTGATCCAGTTTGAATCGGCGCCGAAAATCATTCGCAGGTTAGCGATCTCTGGAATCAAAAGCAGCATGCCCATATCCGTTCAAAATCGAACCATTGTGCTCTATCGCGATGAGCACCTTTGGAGGCAGCGGCTGGCAGTCAAAGATGAGAGCCGAGCGTATGTGGTGCTACTCGACCGATCCGGCAAGATTTACTGGATGGATTCCGGCGCATTTTCAGATAACAGATACAGAATCCTAAAGGCGAACCTTGCGGCGCTGTTCCGGTCGCATTCATAGCCCGGTGCCGACTTTCAGCACCGGAATATTCCATCGCGCGATCATGGATCAAGCTGCAGGGCTATCGCCCAACGGGAATTTCCATCGAAGCCCCCAAAGTACGTGTTCGCGGATCTGCAATTGGGCTGACCGAGCTGATGACTCTGCTGGCGAGTGTCTTCTTTGCGCCTGGCCGATACAGAGAGCGATGATTGAGGACATAGCTGCCGGTAAGGAATCCGACAGTCTGTCCCACCAGAATGTCAGACGGGAAATGCTGATTTGCAAAAATGCGCGACATGCTGATTGTCTCGGCAAATCCATAGGCTGGAACCATGACATACCAATGGGGGTACTCGCCGGCAATGACGCGGGCCATGGCCATGGTCGCGGTGGCATGGTCCGAAGGGAAGGATGAGTCCCATTCCCAATGCTGCGTCCCGAATGGCCAAAAATCGCCGTGCCCATTTCCTTGCCGAGGGCGCTGGCGGTTGGTGATCAGCTTGGTCCCCAAGGTCACAGATCCGGAGTCGATGATGGCTTCGTCGACTAATCGTCCGGTTTCCGCAAGCTTGGGATCTTTTTTTGCAAGTCCGATGAAGTACATTCCTGCTCCCTCTGCTCCAGCTGTTATGAAGGAACCGAAATCCGCGATCTTATTCGCGGTGTTGGTCCGGCTTGGATCCACACCCACGGTTTCCGCCGCATCCGCGTCATACGCAATCGCCAGCCCGGTTGCAGCGCCAAGGGGTGCAAGCCAATACCCGTCCTTGGGCTGGAGACGCAGCGGGCTTGTAAAAATTCCCTTCTCGTCTTCCCCAATGTCACGGATACAGCGGCCTAGTTTCGTGATGCCACAGATGGTTTGCGATTCCTGCACCGATGCATTTGCAGTGGAGAAAGTGCTGCTCACCGAAGCGTACCGATCGGAGGCACTTTCGATCACGCTCCCGTTTGAATGAAAGCTGTTCGGAATCAAACTGGCGACTTGTTTATGCGGAAAATTGGGTTGTGGATTGGCGGGTAACATGGGGACCTGTGCATGGGCGTACACGACGGTCATGCCGACTAGAATCCAGATGGCCAGTGGGGGAAAATTGCGCATGATAGGTATTAATGCCTCTCAGAAGAATTTGGTTGTGGCGTGGTTGCTGAAATCGGATTGCGGCTTGGGGCCATTGTCACTTCAATCCGCGTATTTTTCACAAATGTCACATTTTGGCCGTGGACCAACCAGCGTTCGCCCCCGGAAACTGCGGCCGCATAGAAACCGATGCCGGCCGCCACGTATCGCGAACCTGAAACAATGCCGACCACGCGCCCCACGATTCCAAAGCCGTTGGAGGATACAGCCGAGTTCGCCGTCATATTTCCGTCCGTATTCAGAGCACGGCTGGCGAGGAATGAGAGTACCAGCGGAACGATAACTCGATTTTGCGGCTGCGGCTGCACCCCGCCTTCAGCGTCAATCTTAAGCTTCTGAGATTTGATCGAGTTGGCGCCAGCCAGTGTGCCTTGCACTGGCTGCGAAGCCGCGCCGGGCAACCTAAGTTCACGGAAATTGAAGCGCAACTTCCCTGCCCTGCCGAAAAATCGCGCGGGCTTCGATTGCGTGATAGTGCCTAGCAACACAGATCCCTCAGGAATTTCCACCGTATGGTCGGGCCTAAAGATGGGCGCGGCGACGATAGCGTCAAACGTGTCCCCTTTCTTCTGTGTCGCGGAGCCGATGGTTTGTTGCAAGTATGCGCTCAAATGCCAAGCCGCGGTGTTTTTCGCAGCGGCATTGGGCGAGGAGGACGATTTCGGCGTTGGTTTCGGCGCGCCAATAGTACCTGCGGCGGTATTTTTCTGTGCCTGCTCGGGAACATAATTTTCCGTCAGAGTCAAAGGTTTCGCCAGCGTGACGGTCCACATGGTTGCCGATTCAATTCTCTGTGGGTGGTATGGAAGCTGCCGATACAGCAACTGCACCATGCGATCCTTGCGCCCCGGTGCGGTCACGAGCGCAGCCGCGGCTTTGGCCTGCTGCTTGATTCTACTCAATTGCCTGGAGAGAAACGATCGAGATTTGCCCGCGGCAGGCGCGGAAAGGTGCAGCACCGGGGCCCCATTTGTGGCATCGCTGCTGATAATTTGCTGGACGGCGCCATCGGGAAGAATCAATTGATCGAAATGTACCACTGGAATATTGAAGGGTGTGAAATCTCCCCAGAACCATCCATGGATTCTTTGACTGCGATCCGAGGTCAGCGCCAGGACCTTACCACGAACAATGCTGCCTGCAGGGATGGCTACCTTGCTCTTCGCGTAAACCGGATACATCAGGTGGCAGTTGAGAGCTTCTCCCTTTCTCAGGGGAACGTGCTTGTCCAGTTGCACTGGTAAGGGAGTACCGGCGGGGACTTGAACCGTCGCCTTCTGGGCAAAAAGCCCCGGGACAGTCACAATCAGCGGCAGCAACAGAGAACAGCGCAACGGTGCGCGAATGTCGTTCATACTGGCTTAGAAGATCTGTCGCTCCCGTCGAGCATTTCCAGTTTTTAACGCCGACGTCCGGCGAGTTCATGGTTGCACCGTGGCCCGACTATCGACATCGACAGTAACCGTTTTCGCGACCCGGAGAACAAACGTGCTCGGGTCTTTCAGCCCCCACTTGACATATGGGATGCTGAATTGCGTGGTTGCGCGAAGCGTGTTGTCCGTTTCCGGCATGACATGGACATGCAAATGCATTGGATGATCTGCGCCATGGAGATGGAAAATTCCGTCCACCGTCAACCACTGATCTTTACTGAAATCAAAGTTGCCAGATACATGGGTGGGGCGAAACGTGATCTCTGGATATTTTGTGCTCTGCAGAACATCCTTCTGCATTTTCTCATCTCTCGACCGCTCCCCGCTTTTCCCGCTCTTGGCCTGAATGGTGATCAGGCCATCTGCAGTTTCCGAAACCGGATTCATACGAATTACGCCGCTGTCGAGCGTGAAGGTACCCTGGGCAGTGTGGAGCATGGCTTGCAAGGACCAGTGAATGGACGTTTTTGCGGAATCGAAGGTCACAGTGATAGGACCCTGTGAATTGGCCACGGCCCTGGCCGTGGGTGGCAAAATCAGCAAGCTGGAGAGTACGACACACGCGGCGATACCTTTGCCAACAGTTTTTTTGCAGAAAACGCTTTCCATTTTTTCTCCGTTAATAAAGGCTTGCCTCAAGGAAGCTCCAGCCGGCCCGAATTCCCTGGCGCATCGCAAACCGCTGCATGCTCTGCGCGCCAACGTGTACAGAGAGCAGTTGCTGAAAGTAGTCCGGATGAGTCGACAAGGTTTTGATGGCGCGACCTTGCATGTGCGGCCAGCGATCCATTGAAAGCATCAGCCAGCTCATGGTATGTGGAAGCCTGCCAATTTTTTGATGCTCGCGGTTGTACAACTGCAGGTCTCCCCGCTCAATCGCGTTTGCCAACGAGACTGCCTGGCGGAACGATACCGCCAGACCTTCTCCCGTGATGGCATCCGGAGATCCGGAAGCATCTCCAATCAGGGCGACCGAATGATTGGCAACTCGACGGAGTTTTCGATTGGCGGAGATACCGCCGCGAAGTTTCGAAATCGTTGGAACACCCTGAAGTTTTTCTGCGACGCCAGGAAACGCTTTCAGAAAATCGCCTTGTGCCAGCTTGGGATTTCTAGTGATGAACACGACACAAACAGTGTCTGCAGCGATCGGGGTGACGTAGACCTGTCCGGGAGATCCCCAATGCACCTCCACGTATTCGCTCCAGGGAGCAATGTTGTAGTGACGACGAAAACCGAATCGGATACTTTCCCTTTGGATCTTCCCCAGCCCAGCCCATCGCCTGACGCCCGAAGCCTGCCCGTCGGCACCGACCAAATATCGAAAAGAGATTTTCTTTCCATTGATCAGGGCGGATCGACTGTCGAGCAATCTGGCTCGACTGCTCCATGACACTGCAACTCCAGCTTCGTGGGCGCGATCAGCAATCAGCCCGTGCAATTTTGTGCGACGCACTCCGATTCCGGCGCCGTTTGGGAAGTCAGCATGGACATGATGTTGAAGATTGTTAAAGCGAATGCCGCGGAAACGATGGCCATGCTGCTCCGTAATATTCAGACCGAGTTGGCGCAGTGAAGCCAGCGCGTCCGGCATCAGTCCTTCAGCACAACCTTTGTCGATTGCCGGCTCCAAGGCTTCCACCACAAGGCAATCGATCCCTTTCTGGCGTAAAGCAATCGCCGCTGCCAGACCGGCGGGCCCGCCGCCCAGGATTAGAACGTCTGTTGAATCTTTTTCAATACTCATTAGTTTTTGTCGTTGGAATCCTGGTGGCAGCGATGTTGGGTGGGGGAGGGCCGGATTCATACTTCAAACGGGTCGGGTCCGGGGGGCTTAGTGGTATTAGGACGTGCGGCAATGCTCAACGTTAGCGCACCCAAAGGAAAAAACCACCGACGAGAAGAAATCCGACAATAGCAACTACGCCGATAACATAAAGAATATAGGAAAAAGGGATATCTTTATCGTCCACCATGAAGAACTCCAATTCGATGCAGTGCAACAGGTCTGCTTGGAAAGCGTTGCAATCATAACCTTGGTACCCTGATTGAAGCTTTTCCGTCGTTCGGGCCTAGTTTACTCTTAACCGATTAAGACATCAAAGTCAAACCATTGGAATCGAAGGTCGCAGTCCCATTCACTTCCCATGGGTGGCTGCAGTGATTAAGATAAAATTGGTATGGTGGAATAGATGATAACCAAACGATTGAAACAATCCAGGGGAAAGCACCTGCCGACTGCCAGCGAGCTCCGGCTGTTACAAATCCTTTGGGACAACGGCGAAGGAACGGTCGAAGACGTCGTCAATGCGCATCCACCGCGCAATCGGCCCAACTACAAAACGACACAGACTCTGCTGCGTATTATGGAAGAAAAAGGCTTCATCGCCCATGAGAATAGAGGTCGTGTTTTCGTGTTCGCGCCCTTGATCTCACGAAAAACAATTGACAAGTTGTCCATCCAGAGCCTGCTTTCACAAAACTTTGGAGGCTCCCCTACAGGACTATTTGTAAACCTGCTGGAGGCGGCCAAGATAAAAGACAAAGACCTGGATGAGCTGGAAGCCCAGATACGGGATTATCGAAAGAAGAACGAGCCGAACGGGCGTGACCGAAATTAGAGGTCTCGTCGAAAGAACATTTTAATTCGTTGAATTTCTGTTGCCCATCGGAGATCAAAGGCTCGCGTTAGCAATTCGAGTATGTCAGAGGTAGGATGCTCCCAGAAACTCAGCTCGCGATCATGGCGGCATTCGCAGGTTTCGTTCTAAGGATATGTTTAGGCTTCTGCATTTGTTGGGCAATCAGCAAGGTTGTCTGGTCGCCGCGCAGGAGGTTTCTGGTTTGGTTTGCCTTCCTTTCTATTGCCGGGGGCTACTGGCTATTCCTCATTGTGAGTTTCATTCCGCATACAGCACCGCAGTTCGCCCTTCCGGTTCATGCTGTGACATCCTCAGAACCCTTGGCAACATGGCAATTTCCGTCGTCCTGGGCCTATCCCTTAATGGTCGTAGAACGAGTTCTTGGAGGCATGTATCTCATCGCACTGGGCTATTTCTTGCTGGTGCGCATCAGGAAGCAATTGCGCCTGCGATGGGTCCTTCGCTTCGCCTATAAGGCGCCGGATCGAATTGACCGCATGTTTCGCTCCATTGCGACCGAGTCCGGTGCCGACAAGATTCAACTGCTGGTGCTATCGGGAATCTACTCTCCCGCCACCTTCGGATGGATTCATCCAGTTGTTCTGCTGCCGCCTCTTTGCCTGGAACAGGATGAGAGCGAGTTGGCCGACATCTTCCGCCATGAACTGCAGCATGTAGCACGACGCGATTTCCTCTTTAATAATCTCGCCGGTCTTTGCAGGACCTTGTTGTTTTTTCATCCTGCGCTTTGGTATGCCATGCGCAGAATGGAACTGGAGAGTGAGCTGGCGTGCGATCTGGCAGTCGTTCGCAATTCCCCTGAGCGTCGTGCGACCTACGCGGAATGCCTGGTTCGCTTCGCACGATTGCGCGCGGCACAAGATCCCACGCCCTGGAATCTGGATTTCGCCGGATCGTCGATTCAGCTGAAAGTTCGCGTTCGTTCCGTGTTGACAGAAACCGTAAAATTCCCAGCATGGTTATTGGGTTTGCGTACCAGCGTTGGAATGCTTCTCTTCGCCGCCTTCGTCTCCATAGCGCCGTCGTTATGCGTTGTGCTTTCGTATGCCCGTCGAGCCACGCCGCAGCCGGTTATACCGTCGCTGATGAGCTCTCGAGCCAAGATTTGGACGCGTAAGCGATCTCTGATCCGCAGGCAGCAGCGGAACAATCTCGTGCGCGCCATTGAAACCCCCGCATCCACATTCATCCCGCCGCCGAACCAGTCAGTAGCTTCTTTGGCAGCGACGCCGACCGTGCCCCATCAACCCGACACATTGTCGTCCGGGGAGCCCGTGCCTACCCTGCAACAGCGGGGCACGGTCGTGACGCGAACAACTGGCAAGCCGGCCCAGGCAACTGTCTATTTGATTTCAAATCCGTCAGAGGCTAACGCTCGAAGCCGAGGCGCCACCAAAGGGCGCTCCATTGCCTCGGCTTTCATGACGGGAGCGGGCGAAGCCGCTCGTTTTGCCGGCACCCACGGAAAAGAGATTCACTAAATGACCACCGGCTGAAAGCCGGCCCTCTGGAGTTGCTACATTTTCTCAAGCGGCGGCAGCCTGAACCAACTCGGGAGGGCTGATATTGAGAGCAAAGGGCTGGAGCAGCGTGGTTGGTTGCATCATCTCTTTGCGTAGTAGGGGAATGAGGTCCAAACAGGAAGGGCGGCGAGCGTTTCGTCGCCATTTAGGCAGCTCGGCGTAGGCGGTTCCACGCTCTGCGCCAAAGGCTTGAAGAGAAGCGAGGAGCAAGACGCTATATGAGGCAACGGCGAGGACAGGTTGTTTGGGCCCCGAGGTAACATTCCACAATTGAGCTTGACCGATGCCCAACGTATCTTTCTCTTCGCGGTGATTGACTTCCATCTGCCAGCGGTCGAAGTAGATTTGCAGCAACTGGGTGTCAGAACTGTGCAGGTCGGTGGTTAATAGGTAAGTTGGATCTCGATAATATAGCCTTCTACTCTTGCTCTTCCGGTAAGGAGTGGGCGCGAGAACGAAGAGGCGTAGAGGCCGTTTGGCGGCTCGGCGCTGCCAATAGACATTCCCGAGCTCTTTAAAGCGAATTTTGCGGCGCTTTCCGCCGTAGAATATCTTGGTCGTCTTCCAGGCACGACGCTCATCTTTGCGAACCTGTTCGGGAGTGAACTTTTCCAGGGCAAAAAAGCGTCTCGGATGAAGGGGTGCACGAAAGCATAGTCTGGCGTCCTTTCGAGCCCGAGCCAACAGCACCGACCTGTTGGGAACGTGGCCAAAGCAGGTTCGATTACAGAAGCTGCCGTCAGCGGTCGGTACCAGTATCTTGTCGCGCCCTCCGGCCAGATCCAACTCCTCTCGCAGTTGCTTGCCCATCTGGACAAAACTGCGGGAAAGATTTTTCAGTTTCACCGCAGCCTTGTATTGCTTCTGTTGCTCTTGGCTGGCCTTCTTGCCGGGACGCTTGACCCGGGAGACCTCTTGTAAACGGATTGGCAGGGCGCGGGTACTGACCTTCGCCTTACGATGCCATGGCACCAACAGAGAGGCCTGGAGAAAGCGCAAGCCCAGCACCAGGTTGACATGAAAGGGCGGCGATAGCGGGTCGCGCTGATAGAACGCCGGCTGAATCGAGCGGCCTGTCTTGCGCAACTGGGTGTCATCGATGGCCACGCCGACCAGTCGTCGTGGGCAATAGACTAAAGCGCGATTGCGAATCGGCTGGAATAACTGCTGTGGTTCCCATTGGCAGCGGGAGTGGAGAAAATACTCCGCGCTCCAGCTGCGGTGTTGGCCGCCGTTGGTCCAGATGATCCGCGATAGACAACGCCGGCCCAGGCAAATCAGCGAACCGAGAGATTGTCGCACCGCGCGCTGATAGGTGCGTTGCTGGGGAAACACTCCCTGCCAGTCTTCGACGATGGAGAGGAACGCCGCCAGTAGCTTCATCGGGCTTCGGGCCGCAGCGAGAAAGTGTTCTTTTCCAGGCGCAGGAAGCGGTCCTGACGGACCACCTTTTTGCTGAGGGAGGAAACCAGGCTCTCGCGATCGACGGCTACGCCGAACTGGGTCTGGATGCGGTCGATGATCTCCGAGACATGCAACGGGGTGCGCGCCTTCTTGAGTATGTCGTATGCCATGCCTACTTGTGACCGACCTTTCTTCGGGCGTGGTGGGGCCTCCTTCGTCCGCCCCTGACGAAGGAGGCGAATGGCGCGTAGCTGTGCTTCCAATGAGGCTTCAAATGCGGACAGGACGGTGTCCTTGATGTCATCGTTCATGGAGGGCTCCTGAGCATAAGCTTAGGAATAATGGTATCTGGTTACGTCGGTCTGTCTACAAACTAATTGAATGCCAGACCTGTTAACCCAGCCGCCTCAGCGAACAATCGTCCAGGCAAATGTAGAAACTCCAGTGCGGAGCCTGTAAGACAGCCTCCGCAGACAGGCTGCGCATTTCTTTGCTTACCGGCCCGTCTGCCCGGCCGTGTCCGATGCCTCGGCCACCGCCAGGGAATGGCAAGATTCCGCAGACCACGGGCCACAGTGGTCTCGAAGGCCGATGGCGTGGACGTGGTGCGAAAGCCTCGCAACACAAGCAACGTGACGCAGAGAAGCCCCAGCGCGACGAACACCAGGGTCGTAACCAGAAGCGGCTTCCATAATCGCATCACTGTGACCTGTGCCTTCTCTGCCGTCTACTTCAGATCAGCGGGGCGCATGATCCTCAACACGGGATGTCCGTTGATGTCTTGCAATGGAAAGTAGACCAAGTGCGTCTCTGGATCGACGGCCACGGTATGGGCATGAGGCATGGTAAGGGAGCTGAGCTGGGTGAGCTTCCGATTGCTGTATTGGAAGATCGTGACCGTGCCCGACTCGGCGGAGACATAGAGTCGATTCAGACCCGTATCGAAGGCCAGCACATCAGGATCGTTTCCCACCTCATACTCAGAAAGCACCTTCATCGTGTCCAGATCGACCACGGCAAGCAAGTGGTTTTCCTCGCCGGCAACGAAGGCGATGCGGTCCGCCCCATCAAGCGCGATGCCGTGCGGGTTTTCGATTCCTGGAAGCGGATGCCGTCCGAGAATCCTGTCCGTTGCCGGGTCGATGACGACGAGCTGGTTTACGCCGTGCACCGCCACCAGAATGTACCCGGAGACGGAATCGTAAACGGTGTTTCCCGCGCCGCCGTCGAGAGGAATCTTGGTGAGAAGGCTGTTGCGGGTTGCGTCGATGACGGCATCCACGCCGCCGTGCTCATCGGAAACAAACACCTTCCTTTGCCGGGTCGCGTAGGCGAGACCGTCCGGATAATCGATCGGTCCTACCTTGCCCACGATCTTCAGCGTTCGCGTATCGACCGCAATGACCTCGTGATCGCCGGTAGCCGATGCGAACAGACGATGAATTTCGGGCGCTACGAACACCCCATGCACCCGTGAGAAGCCGTCAAGATTGGCAACCAGCTTCCGGTCGCGCACGTCGAAGACGACAAGTTGGTCGGCGTTCATGTGGGCGATGTACAGCCGTCCGCTTGCGGCGTCAAAGCTCTGATAGTCGAACCGCACAGCCGGGCCGGGCAGCGGCACATCGGCCACGACAGTCAGCAGATTGTCGATAGGGTTTACGGATTGCGCGTAAATAATATGGGGAACGAGTGCCAAGGCTGCGGCTATGCAGCTTGCGAGCATTTGCAGGTTTCGACGATTGATCATTATCCGTCCATCCTGTGGCTAGTGCAGATTGTTCGACTCTGAGTGTCCTAAATCTTATGTGCTCAACCCGATTCGTTTATAGTCGCAATCATCGAGCGCAACCCTGAAGACATTCTGACAATTTCCTTAATTCATCGTCAGAAGAACTTCAGCAACAATTCAGAACACCCAGGCGCAATCTGCCTTTATACAAGAAAGAGGGTAAATGCGTGCGTCTCCTTGTTATTGAAGACGAACCGAAGGTCGGCCATGCGGTGCAGGAAGGCTTGCAGGCAGAGGGCTACGAGGTCGTCCTTGCCGAGACCGGCGAGGATGGGTTTTTCCTTGCCAGCAGCCGCTCGTTTGACTTGATTGTCCTGGATGTAATGCTGCCGGGACGCAACGGATTGGAAATACTGGCGGCGCTTCGCAAACAGGACTCGGCTGTGCAGGTGCTGATTCTCACTGCCAAAGACGCAATTGAAGACCGTGTTGCCGGATTGGATGCCGGGGCCGACGATTATCTGGTCAAGCCCTTCGCGTTTCCAGAGTTGAGCGCCCGCATTCGGGCACTCCTGCGCAGAGGCAAGTCCGAGCCAGCGACGCCACTCAGAATTGGCGCTCTTGAGATGGATTCCGTGACCAGAACGGTGCTGCGAGAAGGTTTGCGCCTGGAGCTTACGGCGAGAGAGTTTGAATTGCTGGAGTTTCTGGTACGAAACCAAGGTAGAGTGGTTTCGCGTGAAATGCTGGCGCGCGATGTTTGGAAGGAGCCCGTCCGGGCCACTCCATTAGACAACGTAATCGACGTGCATGTGGCCCGTCTGCGGAAGAAGCTGGACGATCCCTTCGCAAGCAAGCTGCTGCATACCGTTCGCGGCGTCGGATTCATGTTGAGCGAGGAAATTCCATGAGCAGATTTGTCGGGAGGACTTTGAGGGGCCGGTTGACCATCCTCTATGGAGTTTTGCTTGCCTTGGCGCTTGCGCTCTATGCGGTGGGAACCTCGGTTTATTTCCTGCACGACCTGAGAAAACAACAGGACGCAAGTCTGGACCGTGAGATTGAAACGGTGGAAGGTCTCATCGCCTTGTCGCCAGATGGAGATGTTGAACTTCGTTCGGAGGAAGGAGAAGCGCGCGAAGGCGTTTCCGAACGCGGATATCTGTTGGAGATCTGGACTGCCAGCGGTAAGCCAATGTATCTGAGCGATGGCCTGAAGGGGTCTTCCCTGGGAATCGCTCCAGACATTGCACAGAAGCCTTTCGACAGATCTCCGCATACATACCGCCTGCAGAATGGCATCAGAGTCCGGGTCGAAGCCCGGCTGCACCGGATTGAAGGGCGGTCCATTCTGCTACGGCTCGGCGTCAGCGAGGAACCTCTGTGGGACGAGTTCTGGGACATGGTATCGGTGCTGGCAATTGGTCTTCCTGTCATGGTGTTGCTGATTGGTCTTGCCGGATATGCTATTGCTGGACAGGCCCTCCAACCTGTGGAGGAAATGGCGCAGCGCGCCAAAAAAATAAGCGCGGAGTCCCTCAATGAGCGTCTTACGATACAGAATCCCGGCGACGAGCTGGGGCATCTCGGACTCGCCTTCAACGAAACATTGGCGCGTCTGGAGAAATCCTTTGAACAGCTTCGCCGATTTACGGCAGATGCGTCCCATGAACTTCGTACTCCGCTGACCGCCATTCGCAGCGTGGGCGAGGTTGCACTTCAGAACACGGGAGATGCGGACTATTACCGGGACATCATTGGCAGCATGTTGGAAGAGGTGAACCGCCTCACCCGCCTCGTGGAAAGCCTGTTGACCATGTCGAGGGCCGATGCGGGCCAGATTCAACTGCAACCCACAACCGTGGAAGTTCTCGACCTATCAAAGGAGTCGGCGGCACTGCTCGATGTGCTGGCGGAAGAGAAACATCAAACGATTCTTGTGGGCGGAGATCCATCTCTCACGGTCCGTGCGGATCGGCTCATCCTGCGCCAGGCGCTAATCAATCTCATCGACAACGCGGTGAAGTATTCGCCCTCTGGTGGAGAGATTGAAGTGCATGTCAGGGCAATCGGCAAAGATGTCCTGATCGAAGTACAAGACAGTGGTCCGGGTATTTCAGCCGAGCACGCGGAGAAAGTTTTTCAGCGTTTTTACCGGATCGATAAGGCGCGAACCCGCGCGGAGGGCGGAACTGGTCTTGGCCTGTCCATCGTGGAGTGGGCCGTGTCCGCCAATGGAGGCCGCGTAGAACTCAATCGCGGCTCTGGCCCCGGCTGCACATTCACCATACGTCTTCCTTTAGACACGCTGGAGAGCACTGCGCAAAACGCATGACTCCGCTCAAAGTAATCAGAGATGATTTGTCCGAATATGTTGATGCGAAGATGGCTATCAGTAATTTATGTGGGATTGCTACTGGGTTTGGCGAACACCTTGCCGGGACAGAAGGTATCGTCTTCCTTGCGTGGTACAGTGGTCGATCCGAGCGGAGCCGCCGTTGCCGACGCACCCGTAAAAGTTCTGAGCGAGGATGGTAAAGCCGTAGAGCAAGGAGTGACCGGGCCACAGGGAGAATTCAGTCTCGCGTCTCCAACAGCAGGAACGTATACGTTGTTTGTGACTGCACCGGGATTCCGCCCCTCCAGCACTCCATTCTCCCTAAGCAGCGACCACCATGCGGCCTTTACCATCACCCTCCGTATCGCGTCAGCGAACTCCCAAGTAACCGTGACAGCCAGCGGGGAGCTTCCAGAAGTCAGCAGCGAGACCAGCAACAACCAAAACGCTAACCGCTTCAGCAGAAAGTCTCTCGACAGCCTTCCGCTGCTCGATGCCGATTACCTGACGACACTCTCCGCTTTGCTCGACCAGAACGACATCGCCACCGGCGGTGTGACTCTGGTCGTCAACGGGGTGGAGGCAAATGGCCCCGGCGTCACTAACTCTGCCATCAAGAACGCCAAGATCAACCAGGACCCCTACTCCGTCCTGTTTTCCCGTCCTGGACGCGCGCGCATCGAAATCACTACGCAGTCCGGCACGGCACGTTTTCATGGCTCATTGAACGCGCTCTACCGCAATTCCATTTTCGATGCGGAGAATGCATTCGCCATCAATAAACCTCCCGAACAGCGCCAATACTACGAAGGTTCGATCACCGGCCCCGTTCGCCATCTCCAAAAGACAACATTCCTGATTGGCTCCGATTACGACCTGCTCGACCAGCAGGCTTTTGTGAATGCCGCGACATCGACGGGCTTGGTGCAGGAGAATGTGCCCAATCCCACCCATCACTTTTTCGGCTTCGGGCGCATCTTTCACGACTACGCGCAAGGCAATCAATTCTGGATGGGATATTCGTGGGAGCATCGCAGCAGCCAAAATCAGGGCGTGGGCGGCACAACATTGCCTGAGGCTGGATACAACACTCTCTTTGAGGAACACGAGATCAACGTTGCCTGGCAGGTAGTCGAGGGCCAACACTGGTTGAACTATCTGCATTTTCTGGTGGGGCACTACAACTCGCCGACAACCAGCATCACTGAGAAGCCGAACATCACCGTGCAGGGCGCGTTTACCGGGGGCGGAGCGCAGGCCGACGCCAAGAACACCGAATACCACTTCGATGGCACGGACCTTGTGACCTACACGGCAGGAAAACACATCGTGGAGTTCGGCATCGACGTGCCGGACATCAGCCGCCGCGGGCGCGACGACTTTACCAACACGCTGGGAACCTACACCTTTGCCAGCCTCGCAGCCTACGAAGCGAACCAACCCGCCTTGCTGCTGCTCCAGCAAGGACAGGGTCATCTTGTCTTCCTCGAAAAGAATTTTGCTGGATTTATCCAGGACACGTGGCGAGTCAGATCCAACCTCGAACTGACATTGGGAGCAAGGTATTACTGGCAGAACTATTTTCATGACGATCCGAACAATCTCGCGCCGCGCGCGAATCTTGCCTGGGCGATTGGGAAACAGAAGAAATGGGTTCTACGCGGCGGGTCGGGAGTTTTCTATGACAGAACGGGCCCCATGCCGATCGGCTTGCTCCTGCACTTCAATGGTGTCAATCTGCGGCGCTATCTGGTCGAAAATCCCGTCTATGGCAATCCCAATATCGCGGGAACTCCCACAAGTGTTGTCACTCTGGCCCCGCACGCCATCATTCCTTACACGGTCGAGTCGAGCGTTGGCATCGAGCGTCAGATTGGCAAGACCAGCACTGTTTCGGCAAACTGGATCAATCTCACCAGCCGCCATCTGTTTCGCTCCATTGACGCCAACGCACCACCTCCGCCCAACTACAGCGCGCGTCCTGATTCCGCGCTGGGGCAGAATCAGCAATTTCAATCGGAGGGCGTACTGGCGGGCAATGCACTCGAACTGACCTTTCAGGGGCGGCTCACGAAATACTTCTCCGGTCAGGCGCAGTACCGCCTATCGAAGACTTACAACAACACCAGCGGCATCATTTCATTTCCAGCAAACAGCTACGATCCCAAGGCGGAATGGTCGCGTTCCGATCCCGATCAGCGGAATCGTTTGAATCTGCTGGGCACGGTAAACGCCGGTCGCTGGTTCGATCTGGGCATAATTCTCGAATTGTATTCCGGTAAACCCTTCGACATAACAACCGGTGCGGACAACAATCATGATGGCGTCTTCACCGACCGGCCTGCTGGAGTGCCGCGCAATAGCGGACACGGTCCAGCTTACGAAAATCTGGACATCAATCTCTCGCGCGAATTCTTGCTCGGCCATCATGCAAATGAACCGGAAACCCTGCGCGTGGGTCTCAGCAGCTTCAATGTACTGAACCATCCGAATGACTTGTCTTACGCCGGAGTGATTACATCGCCCTTCTTTGGACGTGCCGTGGCTGCCTATCCGCCGCGCCGGATGCAGGTCAGCGCAGAATTTACGTTCTAACGACGAATGATTACTCGTCTGAATGGGTTGATGAAAGCCACGAGTTGCCGCGAACGGGGAGCGCCTGCTTGGATGCATCAGATCGGGCGTGTCTTCTGGGCGACCACTGCAGCAACTCTGTTCCTGCAGTGCTTCTCACTTTCCTGTGCAGGGCAACTTGTTTCGAGCAAAACTCTCGTTTCTGCGCCGCGCGTTGTGACCGCTGTACGGGCTACGACTCCGCCTCACCTAAATGGATACCTTGACCAGACATGGTCTCATGCGGCACTCATCACGACTCTTTGGCAGCAATATCCCCATGAAGGAACCCAGCCGACGCAACGCACAGAGGTCAGGATTCTCTATGACAGCAAAAATCTGTACCTGGGCGTTCATTGCTTCGATTCCTCTCCCAAGAAAATCGTAGCGACGGAGCTTCAGCGGGATGGGACTTTCAAAACCGATGATTACGTTTCCTTCCTGATCTCTCCCAACAACGATGGTCAAAGTGGATACATTTTCACCGTCAATCCACTGGGGACCCAATTCGACTCCTACATTTCAGAGGAGGGCGTCTTGCTGGACCCCAATTGGAACGGGATTTGGCACTCGGATGCCCACATTACATCCGATGGATGGACAGCAACGGTTGCAATCCCGTTCGCAACCATGAATTTTAAGGCTTCTCCCGATGCGACCATTGGATTCAATGTCCTTCGGTTTATCCGTAGAAACAATGAAAAGGACTTGTGGCAGAGTTGGAGAATCATTTATGGG